>JAFUZV010000002.1 GCA_017476425.1 Selenomonadaceae bacterium | reverse complement strand
CAATTAGCTGGAAAGGGTTTAGAATTTATATCAGCAGTTGGCGGTAGATTTTGGAGTGGTGACTTTATAACTTATCTTGAAGATTTGAGAGATAATGTTAATGCTTCAAATAAAATAGTCAAGAATGGATTAGCGAATCCCGTATTAGCACACGCATTACAAGGAAATATAAATGCAATGAATACTCAATCAGCGCAATTAAAAGCATCGTTTGAGAGTGTATTTATGCCTGTTGCAAATGAAATAGTTCCGCGAATCACCGAGCGAATGGGTGAACTAACAAAATTTTTAAGTGTTAATAAAACAGAGATAAAAGCATTTGGGGAGTCAGTTGCAAAATTTTTCGGAAGTATAGAAGATGGAGCTGACTTAGCTATTAGTGCAATAAAGAAAGTCGTTGAAGCAATAAAGACGATGAAAATTAGCGATACTCAAAAGGCGGTAATCGAACTTAATAAATCAATGGCTAATCGCATTGATCCTCAAATATATCAACAAAATTTATCTTATTATAATAATATTGCAAATCCTACTTATTTTGCTCCAATGTTAAAAAATTTAGATGAAACTCACAAACAAGTTAAAGAAAAAACGGAAGCTATAATTAAAGAAATTCACAATGTCAGTATAGCATTAGAACTCGAAAGAGGAAAAAGTGATGATAAAAATTTAGGATTTTCCGAATTAAGCAGCATAGTAGCAGAAAGAAATGATGAACATTTTTCTGAAAAATTAAAAGCTGTAGAAGAAACCGTTAAAAAAACACGTGAATATACTGACGAACTTTATAAACTCACTCACAGCGAATATGAAAGCAAAGTATATGATTTAAGGAAATGGCAGCAAGATTTATTGAATGATGAAAGCACGACAGCAGAGCAAAGAATAGCGATAGAAAAACTTTTTGCGGAAAAATCGAAACGGCTTGAATCAGATCGACAAAAAGAAATAACGGCAATAAGAGATCAAGAAGAATCACGTTATCGCAGTGCTTTAGAAAATGAGCTTTTATCCGCTGAAAAAGCGAAAGAAGAATGGCTGAAGATCGGAATGGAGTGTGCGGAGGCGGAGGAATTATATCAACGTAGAATAGCGAAAGCACACGAAGAAACATCGAAAAAAATTCAGGATTATGTTAAAGAAACAACGGATATAGAATATTCGTTGACGCACGACGCATTTGATAAGCAATTAAGGGATATTGAGAAATGGAAAGATGCGCAATTAGAGAAAGCGGATACAGCGGAAGAAGTATCAGCAATAATAGCAAATGCAGCGATGAAAGAATCAGAAGCATTTGAAAGAGAAATGGATCGAATACAAGGCAGAATAGAAAGTGCGCAAGATGAATTAATGAGATTGACAGCCTCACAAAAGGATTATGATATTTATCAAGCCGAAAAGCATTATCAAGAGCAGATCAAAGACGGAATTTCAGAAGAATTAGCACGGGCAATATATGAGGCACGAATGGCGAAAATAGCGGAAAGAATCAGAGAAAACAAAAATGGAAGTTATGAAAAATCGCAGTCGTCAGCACCACAATATATTTATGAATTTGGCGAAAATAAAAATAAGTCGTTACAATCATTAGCTACGATGGACTCAAAATATTTAGCATATCAATCAATGATGGATAAGATCAATAATGGATCTATTCGATTGAATGAAGCAACATTGCAAAATATCAAAAGTATTGAAGCAGAAAAAGCGGCAAGGCAAAAAATCGTATCAGTGATAGAGGAACAATCCGGGATTGAAGTAATAGAAGGCGATCAAGTAAGAAATTCGCCGTATTTTATGCCGTTCCAAGATCAGCAACCGCAAAAAATCAATGATTATTCGCCGAATATAGAAGAAGTTTTAAGAGAATTGCCGCAAATGACACGAGATGTAATAGAAGATATGGCGAAAGGATCAATTCAAAAATATGAAAATGGTGTATATGGAGGCAGTTCAGCGGCAAATCTGTCAAATTTCACGAATCAATTAGAAATGCTTGGCGTATCAACAAATGAAGTATTTAGTTATTTAGATGAAATGAATCAACAACTGCAGAGAGCAAGCGAAATGATGAGAGATACAGCGGATCAAGAGAAAAGATCAGAAAAAAATATGACAGTTGCGCCGAATATTAACATTGATCTAGGCGGAGCATATGTGTTTGATAATGAGATGAAACAACGTTTGACTGAAGATATAACGAATCAAATAGCGGAGGCAGTCAAACAATCAGTAAATCAAGCGACGAATAGTCCGAGTTATGGATATGCAAATTAGGCGGTGGCGAAATGATTTATATAGATGATATACCGTCATTTAGAGCACCAGAATCATTTGAATTAGAATTTGATGATCGAATAGAAAAAATTCAGCTGATAAAAGGTAATACGATACAAGATTATGGATTTATACAAAATGGAGAAACATTTTTAATAACTTGCATATTCAGCCAAGAAAATTATCTGCGATTAACGGACTTATGGATAAGGCGGCAAAAAGTGACATTAACAGATGAAGGCGGTTTTATCTATGCAAATTTACGATTAGTATTTAGGAAAGTGCAATATCTATCAAAGTTCCCAAGATATGTAATATTGACATTTGAGTTATGGAAGGTGTAAGAAATGCCAACGTATGTAAATGTATATATGAATAATCCAACAGCGAATGACACAGACGGCACGGCGATCAGTACAGGCGGAGCACAGACATCACCATTAGTTGTAAAACTTGACGCATCACAAAATGAGAGTAAGAAAGTCAAATTAGCTATTCGCTGCGAAAGCGGTTATCAATCAGACGGCGCAACAGTTCAAGATAATAATGATACGTCAGACAGATGGAAATTCGGCTTGACGGAAAGCGGAACATTTTCAGATACAATAATCATTGCTTCGTCTATTGGCACAGCAAACACGATATTTTATGCACAAGCAAGCAGCAGTAGTGTAGAAACGCCAACAAGAGACACAAGTGTATCAATGAGAGTGACAACGAAGATCGAAGCCACTAGTTAATGGTGGTGACAAATTATGTCGACAAGTTTAAATTATCTTAAAGTATGGCTGAAATTTGACAAGTCAGTAACAGACGATTTTTGTGGGAATAATTGGACAACTTATGGAAATCCGACACTTGGAACAGCAAATGCAATAAACGGGAAAGCGTTGCAACTTGATGGTAATTCATATATAAAACTAAGTAATTTGCCGTTAGGCGGGCAAAGTTTTTATATAGACGGTTGGGTAAATGTTGATTCTTCTTCACCAAATAATGCAAGAATTATTCATATTGTAAATTCTTCTGGGTTTGCTCTATTAAGTTTGAGAAAAAGTGCTACTGATAGTACAAAGTTGGATTTTTGGGCAAATAGTTATGCAAATGTTTCAGTTGATAACGGATATACTCGAACAGCAACGCATACAAGTATAGGTCAGCGAGTCCATTTTAAATTATTATACCGTTATGATAGAAATTTTTTAAGTTTGTATATTAATGATGTTTGGTCTTGTGAATATAGTGCTGGTTACGGAGCTTCAGCCCCAAAATATAATCGTCAAAATTTTGATATTTATATTGGAGCGTTGCCAAATGGTAATCAGGCTGTAATAGGTTCGATCGATGAGATACGAATTTATGACAATGCTTGGCTTGTTTCTGGCAATAATAATCCGCCAACAGCAGATGAATATTTAACAACGGTTCTTATCCAAAATTTCGATTTGCTGAGAAAAATAAAAAATCCGCCGCTAACTTGGCGATATGAGAATTACGGTACAGCAGATTTATTGACAATCGCAGGAACGACGGTAACAGGATTAGACAGCACGCAATCAAAAACAGGCTCAGCATTTTATCAGCCAACGCGATCGAAATGTTTCGATATACCAGCAACGAAAGAAATTTGGATCAAATGTGATATTTACACGACGGCGAATTATACAGATGGTGACAGAATAAGAATTTATAGTGGAGATTCAAATGGTGTAAACGGTTTTTCTTCCAGTGAAACTATAAATAATAATTTATTGTTATGGCACAATGGTACTTCACAATCAAATATAACTGGTTTTGCCAAAAATAAAAATCGTTCCTTTCTTTTGCATATGATAAGCAACGCTACAAACGGTGTTGTAGAATGTTTCTTACCTAGTGGTGCTACAGACAAATTTGTTGGCAATGTAAACGGCGGAGATGATTTTGCAAACGTCTATATACAAATGGACGGCTCAAACATTCTTGTAAGTAATTTGATCATATCGAATGCGCCGGTTGATATAGATGAAGAAGTTAAGTTATCATTTATTGAGACAACAGATTATGATCTTCAGAGAAATATTGTAAACGTCGAAACAAAAAATATTGATCTTCAGCGTGAAATTGTTAAAACTGAAAATATTGCAGTTGACGTTGTTAGAAATGTTCAAAAGATCGTTGAAAGCGAATATGATCTTGAAAGAAATATCACAGACGGCGACAAAGTCATTGAGATTTTAAATGTAGACCTTCAACGGAATGTAACAAAAACGATACAAAACGATTATGACATTATTCGAGATACAAGTGAATGGCGATATGAAAACGCAGGAACAGCGGAATTATTAAAAGTCAGCGGGAATAATTTAACCGGGCTTGATAGTTCAAAGTCCAAAACAGGAATAGCATTTTGGCAAAATCAGCGAGTTGCAATTTTTCCGATACCGGCGACAAAAGAAATATGGGTGAAATTTGATCTATATTATGGCGGAACGGCACAATGGCGAGCGTATGACAGATTAGATGGAAAAGATACAGGCGTTGGACGTTATCAGCAGATAAACAGTTTAACGTCATTCATAAACGGACCGCTTGAATATACATTAAATCCTAAGAACACAATAACAGCGAATCAGCTGCATACTTTTTTACTGCATATGGTTTCTGATTCAACAAATGGAATAGTTGAATTATGGGTAGACGGAGAAAAATATTATAGTGATGATTTTGCAGAAGAAGGCTTGATTTATCGCGGCAATGTTGAAAATGGCAATGATTTTTCTAATTTTTATTTGCAATCACAAAATAATTCAAATTACTTTTCAAATATAATAATCAGCAATGCGCCGATCGGGATTGATGAAAATGTTATTGGTTATGGATTAACAAGCAGCTTTGCATTTGATCTTCAACGTGAAGTAAAAAATTTTGTTACGAGTGAAAACGATCTAATTAGAAATGTTATCAAAGAAGTTGAAATATTAAATGACGTAGAACGAAATGTAATTAAAAGCGTAACAGAAAATTATGATCTTCAAAGAGAAATAGAAAATGTCTGGCGATATGAAAATTATGGAACGGCAGACTTATTAACAACATCAGGAACAACAGTAGAACTTAGTACGGGAACAGACGCATATGGAAATAAGATCAGCAAATATGGAAGTGGATTTTATCAGCCGAATCGTGAAAAATGTTTTGATATACCAGCAACAAAAGAGATATGGATCAAATGTGATATTCTATTTACTGAAAATTATAGTTCGAGTGACAGAATCAGAATATATCACGACGGAGTAAGCGGCGTTTGTGGATTCTGCGATTTTGGTTATCGAGTTGAAACAATAGCAATATGGCATAATGGAATAAAATGCAAAGATAATCCGAATAGCTCGACAACGTACTTTGGAAAATATCCATATTCTAATATGATGTTGCATATGAAAAGTGATACTGAAAATGGAATAGTTGAATTTCTTGGTTATGATTATGACGGCGAAAGCCATTTATATGCAACTTATACCGGCAATGTCAACAATGGTGACGATTTTGACAATGTTTATATACAAATGGAAAGCACAAATATAATCGTCAGCAATTTAATAATTTCAAACAGAGAAATTCAATATTATGAAAATGCAAAAATGGATTTTTCAGCTTTGTATGATCTTACAAGGCAAGTCGTCCGGGTGACTAAAATAATTGAAGATTATGATCTTCAGAGAACCATTTTCAGAAGTCAGACCTTATTGGCAGATACAAGCCGTGAAGTTGCAAATAATGTAAATGAAGAATATGACACCTGCAGAAATGTTACTAAAACTTTTGAAATTGATTTTGATACAACGCGATCGCTTCCTCACGAAGTAATAATGTCAACGATTGAAAATATAGGTGACGAGCCGACAGAAGAAAATGATACAGAAGGTTTGCAGAGTATAGAGATCAATTTGTCGGAGCAACAATTAACAGACAGATTGAATTTTGTGACAGTGAATGATGTAGAAATATTAGATGATGTGCAAGGTCAATATTTAGACTATAAATACAGTATGAGAATAGAAGAAATGACGGAGCAAAACATTTTGAAAAGTTGTCAATGCTGCGTTGATAATGATGAATTACTTTATAAGACTTTAAGCTATAAAATTCCCAAAAACGAACAATGGCACAGATCGAATCAACAATCACAGCAACAACAGGAATTGCCGGAAATGGCAGCGGCAAGCAAACACCTTGAAAATATAGCAGAGGCATTAGGAAAGCAAGCAATAATACAATTTGATGATTTTATTTCAACTGTTGATGTCGATTCTGGTGGAGTTACATTTGCTGATTTGATACGAGACATTTTTGGCTGGACTTCACGACTTCCGCATATGATGATAAATTGTTATTTTAGAGATGATAAATTATTTGCGGTTCAAAGAGGCTATGAAGAAAATCTAATCAATTTAACGAATTTAACAACTAATTTGACACGAAGAGATAAAAAAATTATTCGTACAGTATGGTCAGGCGGCACACCAACATCACAAACAGAAGTCCGACCGGGTTATTATTGGTATCTTAAACCTATTGATCGAAAAGCATCAGAAGGAAATAATAATTATAAATACAATGAAGATGGATTAATATCAAGTACAACGGTAAAAGGAAAAGATTCAGGATCGTGGACAACTACGAATTATTTTTATACTACGTTGAAAAATGGTAAAAAATTCTTGTCTATTGAAGAAACTACCGTGTATGAAAACAATATACAGGTTGATTATCAAGTTATACAACATACACCATTAGATCAAGGACAAGAGCATATAATAGCGAAAGATGAAGAAGGTGACTATTTAGGCAGTGTTGTTGGCAGGAGTAAAGGTGATGATCGAATTTTACACGGTCCAATTCGTGATTTTGAAGCCGTAAATGTCAATTATCAAATGCAAAGAACGTTGTATGGTTTGTCTTTAATTGATACGACATTTCCAATACACGGTGATGAAAAGCTCGCTGAATTAACAGATCGAATAAACTGGCTCAATAGAAAAGTGCAAGAAGAAATAACACTTGATATTTATGATTATAATCACGTGATAGATTTTAACGATCGACTGACATATAACGGCAATTTCTATTATCTGCGAAACAACACTGCAATTAAAACGCCTCTAATTGTCAATAAGCAAACAATATCAATGGTGAGGTGGTATTAATGCTGCAGAAACCAAAAATATTAGAAATGCAACAATCAATCAAAGATTATGTACAAAGAAAGTTGCCTAAAGATAAAAATAACGCCGTGACAGGAATTTTAAACGGAAATAGAGTTATCATAAACAATAAAGCATATCCCTATCAAATAACTATAGATGATTATATTGAAGACGGTGATAATGTATGCTGCATTTTGCCGAACAGCGGCAGTATTGCAGCGATTGTAGGTAAAATGTAATGTATTATCAAACACGAATAGAAACTGTAGGAAACGGCGGAGCTATTGACATACAAGGCAGAAAATTAGCATTTATAGGCAATTTGTTAATTAAAGCCGGTGATTTTGTATGGACTGATGGAAAAGTTATTTTTGGTCATAATTTCATTAATGATCAACCGCTGATAACTTTTAATGGTTCAGGAATACCCGTTTTAGGTGAAAATTTGAGAGGATATTTTAAAAGCAATGGAAATTTCAAAGAATACCCGGTGTTTGAAGATTCATATATAGTAAACAGCCGAAGGATATTTAAACACGGTGATGAAACGCTTGACGCTGAAATTTGTCTTGAAAATGAAAATGAAATACTTTACACTGCAAATGAAAGTGAAGAATATTTTGTTAGTGCCGGTGAAGTCATAGCAGACGGTGAAATAATTATCTTAAAAAATGATCAAGAAATTGAAAGATTGAGGCTGAAAGATTATGCAAAATCAGAAGATAAAATCAGAGAAATTTTTCCGATATTAAATAGTCCCGATTCAGATACAAGTTCAATCGCTAGTAATTTTGAAGTAATTTCAAAGGTTGAGAATTTTAAATTTAAAATAAATGGAGAATATGAGGCACTAATTAGCACGACGGCACATAGTAAAATGGAAGAAACAACGTTGAATTTTGAGACTTATTCGCGTCAAAAATTCATAGAAACGACATTTCCATTTGAATATGAAGGTGAAAGATATGATCAATTCAAAGCACTTTTAAAGCAAAATTTAAATCAAATGACTGACGCAAAAAAAGCGATAGAAAAAACGGTTGAAATGCTCGGAAAACCGACAGAAGACGAACGATTAAAAGAGGCGTTAATGTTATTTTGGGATTATTGCTTAGGAGAAGAACAAAATAATTATCAAGTTGAAACATATTTGCACGATAAATTTAATTATAATGACGAATCAATTTATTTAGCCTCGTCAAAGTATGTGACACGAGTAAAAAGCGATAAAACAGAAGAAATATTGCAAGAATTATTAGACAAGCGAAAAATGAAATACAATGAAACACCGAATTATAAATTAGCAAAAGCACTTCGTGTTGATTTTGGTTATAGTAATGGTCAAGTGCATATTGTTAGTGATTTTTTTTATCCAACGCTTATGAGTGAAGCAGAAATGTATGCGTTAGGAATCTACAATAATGCTCAATGGCAAGCGGCAACGCAAATTGATGGGGCTTATGTTGTTGGAGCAGTTATTTTTTTTAATGATACTTTATCAAACGGTACACCACTTTCAACAGATTTAGTTAAACGTTATGATTTTAAAAATTATCAGCAAGCTATTGAGGCAGGATATTTGACTATATACAAAAGTGGTGAGGCTTCTGATCTTTATTCGCCTTTAGATTATGGACATTATGATCTTGTCAAAATTACGGAAAAAGGGCAAGAATTGCCTAATACTTCCGAATTTAAAAGTGATTATGTTTATTATGAAAATTATCATATGGTCAGCATTAGACAATATGGTCACGAATTTAAAAATAAGAAAATGATTCCGTCACCTGTAATGTTTTGTGTAAAACTTCCGCTATATATTCACGAAGATTATGAATTAGTGCAAAATTTATATGGATATGTTTTTTTTACCGCAGATATGAATGAAAAATATTATGAAACGTATTCTGAAAACGACGAATTAACGCATCATTTTTATTTTCATATAGGTGATAAAATTGTTCCCGTTTGTCTGCTTAAAACTTCAAATAAATTTTGCTATTTATCTGGAGATTCGCCGACTTATGCAACAGTTATCAGCTTTGATTTTCCGGCACAAGATAATTATCACATTCATTTTGAACCAGATAGCGAAAGTGAAGAATATGGATGGAAAATGACGGGAATATTTGAAAGTGATACTAAAATCTGTGAGGAATTACCGGAGCAATTAGATGAAAATAGTGAAACCGTTCCCGTCGAAAGTTATAATTTGTCTATTACTCAATTAAAAACATCTGAATATCTCATAGGGATTCACGATCACAATTTATATAAATTATCAACTGACGGAGAATTTGAAGAAGTGGATCAGAAATTGAAAAATTTCCGACTTCGAGAATTGAAAAACATATCAAAGTCAAAAAAATAAGTCGCATTCAGCGGCTTTTTTATAGGTGGTGTTAATTTTGGAAGATATTTTGCAATGGATTACTCCACTAATTTCGGCTGCTGCTACCTGTATTATTGGATATTTTTTTAAAAAACTCAAGGAAATAGCGGATAAAAGAGAGTTAGAAGAATTAGCCTCAAGAAACGTATTAATAGGGCTTTGTCGTGATAGAATTTTGCAAGGATATAGATATTACAGACAGCACGGCGGAATATCCTCACAGGATTTAGAGACAATGACGAATCTTTATAATGCTTATCACGCACTCGGAGGAAATGATACAATCACAACAATTTATGAGAAAATAAAGCATTTGCCGATCAAAGAAGGTGAAATGTGATGGATAATTGGAACACTGACAAGATTATTGGCTTTGGCTTGATTGTTGCTCTGCTTTGCTACATTGCAGGATTTTACACAGTTGCAGCGATCAACGGCACAATCTTACCTCTTGACGTTGCAAGCAACATCGTTACTGGTTTAGCTGGTTATATGGGGCGCAGTCTGCTTGAGAAGAGAAAAGAAAATGCGAATAAGAAAGAAGATGAAAATAATGATCAAGATCAACATTAAAGAAACGAATTTGAAATCAAATAGTTATCTTAATGAACGCACAATAACAGATATGATCGTAATTCATCATACTGGCGAACGAGATATTGACGCTTCAGCAGCTGAGATTGATCAATGGCATAAAAATCAAGGCTGGACAATGATCGGATACCATTTTGTTATTCGCAAAAATGGAACTATCGAACGAGGCAGACCGGAATATACAATCGGCTCTCACGCTTACGGCGAGAATTGGCACACTTTAGGCATTCATTTAAGCGGCGATTTTGAAAAAGCTAAACCAACTGATCAGCAAGTAGAAATGTGTGCAATGTTAATCGCTTATCTCTGTGATAAATATAACATTCCGACTGATAAAAATCATATCGTTGGTCATTGTGATTTAATGTCAACTGATTGTCCAGGCAAATTTCTTTATTCACAACTTAAAACGATCATCGGTAAAGCAAATTGGTATCGTTATCAATCAACACCTGACGCAGTAATTAAAGAAGTCATAACCATTCAAAGTAATTCACCTATTGACGAAAATATTAAATTGAAGATCAAAGCGTTGTTGGACTATGCTGAAGTTCTCTTTGTTACTTAATTTCGGTGTCAATTCAAATTGATATAAATAAAATTTAAGGAGTTGTTTTTTATGGGAAATTTTGGAGGAATTAACGTCGAAGAACAGAAAGGCAATTACAAAATGCCACAGAAAGCCGCTAGTGCTTGGGGCGAAATTGACGCTATGACCGGCGCAGCTTATAAGCCGATCACTTATGTCGGCACTCAACAAGTCAAAGGTATCAATCACGTTTTCATTGCAGAACAAACATTGATTCTTGCTGAACCTGAACGCCATATTGTCATTGTTAAGATCAATGAATTTAATGGTGCTTTCAATGTCGTCAGCATTGATCAAATCATTTAAATAATTTCAACTGCTCCGACGCTGAATTTGCGATCGGTAGCTAATAAAAATAAAATTGCCCGATCGTTCGTGGTGTCGAGTACATCATAAACGATCGAGCTTTTTTAGTGCAAAGATAAAAAAATTACTTTTTTAGTAAAATTTTTCTTGAAAAATTATTTACATATGCTAAAATAGGAAAAAAAGCGGAAAGGTATACTAATGCAAATTGAATATAAAAAAGATTCTTTAAAAAGCATATGTACTGATTTCAATAAGGCAACCAAAAAATATAATATCTTAGTTGCTGAAAAATTAATAGCAACAATAAATTATATAGAAAACGCCGCAACATTAATTGACGTGCGAAATTATGCGCCTTTCAATTTTCACGATCTCAAAGGCAATAAAGAAGGATTATATGCAATAGATTTAGGACGCAAATTAGGTTATCGATTAATCGTAAAACCTTTATTGAACAATTTTAGTCCTGCACCGATAACTGATATTTTTAGTTCTAATGCTATCAACATTAAAATAATTAAAATTGAGGAGGTGTCTAATCATTATGAATAAATTAATTTATAAAAATTTAATTGCTTTTCACCCTGGTTATTATCTTAAAGATATAATTGATTGTATGGATATGACTCAAGATGAATTTGCAAAGCGTCTTAATACCACAAGTAAAACAATTAGTAAATTATTAAATGGTGAAATTCCTTTGTCCAAAAATCTCGCTGAGAATCTTGCATTAATGATGGGGACTTCCGTTAGTGTTTGGTTAAATCTCCAAAATAAATATGATGAAAAATGCTGTGAAATAAGTTGTCGTAAAAAAATAGACAAAGAGAAGGAAATTTTAAAAATGTTTGACTATAGCTATTTTGAAGATTTAAATGTGGTTAGTTCAACTAAAAATGATAACCAACGTGTAAGTGAATTATGTACATTATTTAAAGTATCTTCATTAAGTATTCTTGAAAAACCCGATCTTTTGACGGCTTGTAAAACTTCCGTTTTAAATATTAAAACTAAAAATGTCGTTAATGCTAATGCGTGGATTCAGCTAGGTGAGAATTTCGCTCGCAAAATAGTTTGTAACGACTATTCTCAAAAACGTTTAATGACTATAATTCCAAAATTGCGTAATTTAACTCTTGAACATCCTTCTATAGCATTTAATAAATTGAGAGAATCATTAGCTGATTGTGGAATAATTTTAGTTACATTACCGTATTTAAGAGATTCTGCTTTAAATGGAGCAATAAAATGGTTGAACAGTAATAAAGTTATGTTATTGATTAATGACAGAGGCAAAGATATTGCAATTTTTTGGTTTACAATTTTTCACGAAATAAAACATATATTACAAAAAAGAATAAAATCTGTATATCTAACATCGAAAAATGAAGATAAAACAATATTGTCTTTAGGTCGTAATGTCGAAAGTGAAGAAAAAGAAGCCGATGAATTTGCTCAAAATCAACTAATACCACAATCGGCATATAATGAATTTGTTAGAAAACAAAATTTTTCTTTATTAATCATTAAAAGTTTTGCGGATAATATAGGAATATCTGTCGGTATTGTCATACGACGGTTAAAACACGATAAATATATAAAATGGTCTATGTTTAACAATCAAAATATTAAATATGATTTTAAAAAATAAACAAAAAGCCCGATCGTTCGTGATCGGGCTTTTTGTGGGGTTTTAACTTATAAATCTTTATCAAGCAACCTTTCTAAGAAATTACGTTGCTTAATTTTCTTTAATGTTTCTATTGCCTCTAAACCTTGTTGCAACTGCGTTTTTAACTCTTCGATCGTTGCCTTTTGACTACTTAAAGCAATTTTACTTTCCGTTAATTGCTCACGGTTTGCTATTAATTTTTGTTCGGAGTTGCTGAGTTGTTTTTGACTTTCTATTAATTGTTCTTGCGTCTCTATTAACCGCGTTTGAGTTGCTAATAAAAGGTTGCGGAGTTGTTCATTTTGTTTTCGCAGTTCCTCAAGTTGTTCGGCGTTTTCTTCTATGATCGTGATGCTGTTCGGTCTCTTAACTCATCCATTATTCGCACGGCTTCTTCGTCAAATACCCATTCGCCTCTAAGGATTTTAGCGTGCTCACCTTCAGCATTAATTTTAACTAAATTGCTTTTGACGAATTTCCTTATCCCTTGCGGAGTTCTAATACTGTATCTTTTTATCAAGTCACTGATTCTGTATGTCTTCATCACTACACCTGTAAAATTATATTTTTTTCTCAAGACGTTCTATCTTCTTTGTAAAATCCATATCTGGCTCAATGTCCATTGCTAATTGATAAAATTCAACAGCATCTGTATATTCCTCAAATTCTTCACATATTGAAGCTACTTTCTTACAAGCCTTTGCACTCAACAATTCTTTCTCAACTAATTCATTACAAATTTCTAAAATTATTTCAAATTGCTCATAATTTTCAATCCCTTTTTTGACTAAATTTAATACATATTTACTTGCTGATTCTTCTGTTATTCCTTCTTCTATTATCGTAATTTTATTTTCAGATTTTCTCATTCTATTTATAATTTCCTCAACTATAAGACAATCTACAATAGCTCTATGATGCCCTGCGCAAATTTTAAATTTATTACATAAATTTTCAAGGCTGTAACTTTTTAATCTAGGATACGCTCTCTTAAATATCTTTAAAGTATCAACATAATCATTAGTAAATTCTTTGCCTAATATTTCATAAAAATTAATGTATAAAAATTGAATATCAAAATTTATATTGTGACCAACTATAATTTCATTCTTTAAAAAAGCCCATAAACGTGGAGCTATTGTTTTCATTTCTGGAGCTTCATTTAATATTTCATCAGACAACCCTGTCATTCTCTTTATTTTGCTTGATAATTCTTTTGGCGTTTTTATTATGCTTTCATATCTACCAAATTCTTTTCCATTCCTGAATTTTATACATCCTACTTCTATTATACTGTCTGTTTTGGGATTTAGTCCTGTTGTCTCTATGTCAACTATTACATAATTCGACGGTATTTCTTCTAATGAATTGCCTTTTTTAATTTCAATTTTATAATCAGTATTTCTTAAATCAACTTTATTGTGAAATTCTTCATATTTTTGAAGTAAATTTTCTTCATCTTTCAATTTATCCATTATTATTTTAATTAATATTTCAATATCAAAATATACAAATGGTAACGAAATCGCATATTTTTTTATTGTTTCTCTAATTAATTGAATAATTTCATTATCATTTAATTTCAAATTTTGTATTGAATTTTTTATTTCTTTCCATATCGTAACTTTAAACGCACGACTTAATTTTTCATATTCTTCAACAACGCAATAATCACTCATTCCAGATAAATCCACATAAATAGCGAGTAAAAGATAACGCAACTTTTCTTTTTGATCACCTTGTTTTTTTAATATTTTACTTATTTCTAAATAATTTTTACGAACTATTAAATAATCTCCTTTATTCGCATTTGTTTCTATTGCTTTTTTTAGTTTTTCAATTTGTTCCATTGATTTCACTCCGCTTTTTATACTTCTTTTCACTAATTGTAAATGATTTAACTGCATATCCCCATTTGCCTGCATATTTGCCTTCTAAAAAATAAATCATTACTATTGCATCATCATTTAATCCCCATACTTCTATTTTCGTATCTTTCATTACCCCGTGCACTCTGCCTGTTTTATGTAATTCGTTCATATGATAGACATCTTCATATTCATCAGTCCACGAAGCACCTTTTTTTAAATACCCATTTATACATTGCTCTTTTTTCTGCTCTACCGGCTTTTTTAATGCAGATAAAGGATCATCTTTATACGGATTGGGACTTTCGTAATTATACAAATTGAAAATTGCAATCACGAAACAAATTACAATTAGAATTTTTATACTAAGTTTCATTTTAAAACTTCATAATTACCAAGCAGATACAAATTTACTATACTTATGTTTCAAATAAAGTAAATAACTCAAAAGTTCTTTGCGCCCTTCAATCGGCAACGTGTCGTAAGTATCAATCAATCCTGTTTGTTCCTTATCCAAAAGTCGTGATTTTTTTACGTCTCTTTCAAGATCAAAATTTAATGTTACTTCTTTTTTCCAGCCCATAAGATATTCAGGTGTCGTGTCTAATGCCTCCGCCATTTTTTCTATCTTATCTGACGGTACATTATTAATCACCCCTGATTCATAACGTTGAATTGTTTGTCTGCTCACACCTACCTTTTTTGCTACTTCATCTAATGTCATTCCTGCCTTCAGCCTTGCAGCCTTCAAATTATCTTTTAACATTTCCCTCACCTTCGCTTTTTGCGTTTATTATAACAAATTTTTCACCATATGCAACAAAAAGCGATTAAAAAAAGAAAAAAATCACTTGACAAGTAACAAAAATTTTGTTATAGTCTTGTTACTTAATAAGTGACAAGACTTTTCAAGAAAGGAGATTAACTTATGGTAAATACAAAAAAACTAAAAGGTATAATGGCAGAAAATGGAATCAGCCAAGCACAAATGGCTAAGGTTCTTGGCATTACCCCTAAGACATTTTATGCTAAAATGAACAAGAAAATTTTCGATTCTGATGAAATAGAAACAATGATCAAAAAGTTAGAAATTCCAACCGAACATTGTATGAGTATTTTTTTTGCCTCAAAAGTTACTTAACAAGTAACAAAATATATTAAAAATTTTTAGGAGTGATTTTTTATGGATAATCTTTCCAACAATCAAAGCCTCAAAATCTTTTCTAATGAGGCTTTTGGTCAATTCAGAACTGCCGGTACTGCCGACAATCCTCTGTTCTGTCTCGCTGATGTTTGCAAAATTCTTAGCATTGGAAATCCAAGTGACGTTAAAAAGCGTCTTGACGATGGGGTCGTTTCAATCGAGAGCATCGTCGATAGTCTCGGACGTAAGCATAAACCTTGCATTTTCCGCAAGGTTATTTTAATTATCACAGCTCATTCTTATTTATCACCATAGTGTCCTTTGCAAGAAATCACATAGATATATCCATTTTCATCGATTGTATATACTAATCTATTCATATCATCTATTCGCCGACTCCATTGTCCACTGTACTGATATTTTAAGGCTTCTGGTTTTCCTATTCCTTTTGATATTCCGTTTCGTTCAATATCATCTAACAAATCTGCTATCTTTTCGGCTTTTTTGCGATCTTCAGCTACCCATTGCATAAATTCTTCCCAAGCTATATCTGAAAATCTTCTATTCACTAAGGATACGCCTCATTTCTTCTGCACTTACTTCAACTATTTTTCCTTCTTCTATCTCTTTCAAACTTTTATCTATCTTTGCAAAATATTCTTCTTTGCTCATTAATTTCTGATCATCATTGTTATTTACTGAATTAAATGGAATATATGATTTATATTTTCTCATTGCTTTAATCATTTTTCATTCTCCTATCTTGCTTAATTTATTATTTTTGCATGTGATTGTTGCAGTGACGCTAATATTCCTAGCAACATTTTTTGTCCTTCGCCGTTTAATTTGTCATATCCTTCAATTAGTCGATTTTGATTTTCAGTTATTAATGGCTGATGTTTTGCCTCTTCATTATCGAGCAAATAATCAATAGATACGTTGAAATATCTTGCAAGTTGTTTAAGTGTTTCAATAGTTGGATATGCAAGATCGGTTTCCCATCTGCCAACCGTTTGTTGTGTTATGTCAAACTTCTCTGCTAATGCTGCTTGCGATAAACCACGCTCACGCCGCAATGCTTTTAATTTCTTTGATAACATAACGTCCACCTCCTTATTATAATTATACAATTCTTAATTGTAAAAATAAATAACAAAAAAATTGTAAAACTACTTGACAAACACAATTATTAATTGTATTATATCACTAACAATTTTAAATTGTCAACACAATGTGAGGTGATGATATGAAAAGACAAAAATTAATTGATTTTCGCGGTACACGAACACAATCTGAAATGGCTAAAATTTATGGAATTACACAACAAGCGTGGTCTGCGTGGGAAAATGGTGAAACCGCTCCACCAGCCAAAGTAATGAAACGCCTTGAAGATGATATTGGTGTGTCAATGGAAGAAATTTTTTTTGATGTTTTCAACAATCAAAAATTGTTGAATGGCATTACAATCTAAATAAGGAGTGATTTTTATGACTAAAGATGTTTCTACTATTTCTAATTCTCTTCAAACTTTCACGAATGAAACGATCGGCGCAAATGTCCGTGTCGTCATTCAAAATGGTGAGCCGCTCTTCGTTGCTAAAGATATTTGTGACGCTCTCGATATTTCAAATTCACGTGAAGCAGTTACTCGTCTTGATGATGATGAGCTGGTGTCGGTTAAACTGACATCAGGTGGTCAAATGCGTGAGATGAAGGCAGTCAATGAATCTGGACTTTACAATTTGATTCTTGGAAGTCGGAAACCTTCAGCTAAACAATTTAAGCGTTGGATCACTCACGACGTTATCCCTTCTATTCGCAAGCACGGCATTTACGCTACTGATGAAGCCGTTGACAAGATTATTAATGATCCTGACTTTGGTATTAAACTTCTTCAAGAACTCAAGGCGGAACGTGAAAAATCTAAAAACCTTGAAAAAACTGTCATCAAACAAGCCGAACAGATCGCCGATATGCAACCTAAATCAGCTTATTGTGAAACTATTCTTCAGTGCCCTGATGTTATCGCTACTACCGGCATTGCTAAAGATTATGGTATGAGTGCTAAGGCTTTCAACAAATTACTTAACAGGCTCGGCATTCAATTCAAGCAAGGCGGTATCTGGTATCTCTACCAACACCTTGCAAATAATGGTTATATGCAAACTAAGACTTGGGAAAAATTCGACAACGCCGGTATCAGACACGCCGTCACTCACAATTATTGGACTCAAAAAGGTCGCTTGTTCCTCTACAAACTTCTTAAGTCTCACGATGTTTTGCCTGTAATGGAGCAACTTGATTTCTACGGGTCTCACGCTTATTAAAGTTGACTCAGCTGTTAAGCGTGACAGGCTTAACGGTTGCGATGAGCTTTAATATTTCGCCTCTCAATTCCAGATTGAGTGTA
>JAFUZV010000034.1 GCA_017476425.1 Selenomonadaceae bacterium | reverse complement strand
TCCGATCAAAAATTTGATACCATTGTTTATCGAAGTATAACGACCAACTAACACGTGACAATTAATATCATCATTCGCTAAAAAAATTGCGTCAACGACATAGGAGCCATTACCTAACGTCACAATATTATTTTTATTCTCATTATTAGAGTATACTTTGCGAACGGTTCCTTGAAAATCTACAAATTTAACTGGTGCTATCATTCGCTTCACCTACCTTAATCAAAAATATAATGAAAAAATTTTTATAGAGTTTAAATTATATTAACCGTCAATAAATTGTCAAGCATTTTTTGACACGATAAAATCTAAACGCCTAAAGTCTTCTCACCACAATTATAAAGTGCCTCGTTAATAATCATAACGTCGTAAATTTTTTTGCTGATAAAAAATTCAACAATCAAATCTTGCATAATGCTCCGTGATAAAGTGTAACCCGCCGTTTTGAGTAAATTTTTTGTCTCGTCAATATCTAATTCAAGTGCAATAGCCAAAAGTATAACTGTAGTCTTAGCCGGTTTATAATCCGGATGACTGCGAATTTTAGAAAACAAACGGCGATCAATTCCAACTTTTTTATAAACTTGTGAGTCTTTTGAATAACCACGTTCATCAATGAGTTTAAAAAGTGTCTCTGAAAATGTAGGCTCTTGATATTTTTTCAGCTGTTTATAATTGAAAGTCTCAGAAATAAATTCTTCTAAAGCAACTGCAGACATAGGAGCATATGCTAAAAATCTCTGTCTACTATAATTTTGTTGACCTTCATAATTTTGTCTGATAAATTTGTTTAATTTTTTTCTCAGTCTCTTATAAATGATCTTTCGGATCAGCGTTGTAAATTTCAAAATTTCCGCTTGCAAAATTTTTCATCTCACTTTAGAAAATTTTTTATTTCTTCTCTTGCAAAATCTGATCGATCTCTTTAAAAAGTTCCTCAACAAGATCATTTTCAGAAACTTTTCTAATGATCTCACCTTTACGAAAAATTATTCCTTCACCATCTGCGCCGGCAATTCCAACATCAGCCGTTCTTGCTTCACCAGGTCCATTAACGACACAGCCCATAACAGCAACAGTGATATTCTTTTTGACGCTTGATAATTTTTCCTCAACTTTAGCAGCGATTTTTTCCAGATTGATCCGAGTTCGTCCACAAGTCGGACAAGCGATCAACGTTGCACCATAATCTTTTAAGCCGAGCGACTTCAAAATTTCATTTGCCACTTTAACTTCAACAACAGGATCACCGGTTAATGAAACTCTGATCGTATCACCGATACCTTCAGCAAGAAGTGATCCGATACCAACAGCAGATTTAATTACACCGCTGTTGATCGTTCCGGCTTCAGTTATTCCAACGTGCAATGGATAATCAACTTTTTCACTCATCAAACGATAAGCCGCAAGTGTTAAAGGTACATCGTGCGCCTTGAGAGAAATTTTTATATCAAAGAAATTTTCATCTTCTAAAATTTTCACGTGCTCCAGTGCAGACTCAACTAAACCTTCGGCTGTTATTCCGCCGTACTTCGATAAAATTTTATGACTCAACGAACCGCCATTAACTCCGATTCTGATCGGAATTTTTTTATCTTTAGCCGCCGCAACAACTTCTCTAACGTGAATTGCATTTGAAATATTTCCGGGATTTAATCTCAACGCCGCTACACCTTGATCAATCGCCTCAAGTGCTAATTTATAATCAAAGTGAATATCAGCGATCAAAGGCACATTGACTTCACGAATAATATTTCCGAGATTTTTCGCTGCATTCATATCCGGCACAGCAAGACGAACAATATCACAGCCGGCATCAACAAGCGAATTGATCTGATCAACCGTTGATTTAGTATCAGTCGTTTTAGTGTTAGTCATTGACTGCACAGAGATCGGAGCGTCACCACCGATCGCAACTTTACCAACAAAAATTTTTTTAGTTCTTCTGCGTTCAAACATTTTTTTCAACCACCTTTGTTAAGTTATTGATATTATCAAATTACGTCAATATAATATCAAAAATAATTTTAAAAATCGATCAAAAAATTTTTCTAAGCATAATTTTTAAATCAGAATTTTTCAGAAATCAAAAAATTTTTAAGGAAATTTTCATTTTTAAAAAAATGATCTTGCAAATAATTTACAATGTGATAAAATGAATTTGCTATGAAATTTTGCGTCAAGATATTTTTTAATCCTCAATATAATTTTGTAATTCAAAAATCAATGAGCGCAAATGGAAGGAGTTTTAGTTGTTATGTGGAGTCTATTTGGTGGACACGACATGGGAATAGATTTAGGAACAGCAAACACGCTTGTACACGTTAAAGGCAGAGGAATAGTATTGCGTGAACCGTCTGTTGTAGCAATAAAGAGTGATAGCGGAGAAGTTCTTGCCGTTGGTGAAGAAGCGAAAAAAATGATCGGTCGAACTCCGGGCAATGTTGTTGCGATTCGTCCTATGAAAGATGGCGTAATTGCTGATTTTGACGTTACGCAAGCAATGTTGAAATATTTTATAAAGAAGGCAATGAATTCAAAATCATTTGCAAGACCTAGAGTCGTTGTCGGAGTTCCAAGCGGCGTTACTGAAGTTGAAAAGCGTGCAGTTATCGACGCGGCACAACAAGCCGGTGCACGTGAAGCATATTTGATTGAAGAGCCTATGGCGGCGGCGATCGGTGCAGGCTTGCCTGTTGAAGAGGCAACCGGTAATATGGTTGTTGACATAGGCGGCGGCACAACTGAAATTGCAGTAATAAGTCTTGGCGGTATCGTTACAAGTCGATCGATCAGAATCGGCGGTGATGAAATGGATTCGTCGATCGTTCAATATATCAAGAGAATGTACAATCTTTTGATCGGTGAAAGAACGGCTGAAGAGATCAAAATTACAATCGGAACAGCGATCGTTACGCCGGAAACGGATCGATCAATGGACGTTAGAGGTCGTGATCTTGTAAGTGGACTTCCAAAGACTTTAACAATTCAAGCTCGTGAAATTCGTGAGGCATTGAATGAGCCGATTTATAAAATTGTTGATGCTGTTAAAGGTACGCTTGAGAGAACTCCGCCGGAACTTGCAGCGGACGTTATGGATCACGGAATTATGATGACCGGCGGCGGTGCATTACTGACGAATCTTGATAAATTGATCTCAAATGAAACTAATATGCCGGTGCTTGTCGCTGATGATGCGTTAAGCTGTGTTGGTGAAGGAACCGGTAAATCACTTGAAAATCTTACATTACTGAAACGTGTAGTAATGACTTCTAAGAAGTTGAAAGCATGAGTGATAAAATCAGACGTGAAAAGAAATCCGGGCGAAAAATCGCAGCATTAATATTTGTATTCATAAGTGTATTTTGCATAGTATTTTTTGCAGCACGTGGAAGATTTGAAACGCCGGTTGCAAATAAAAGTGCCTCGTTAGCACTTTCACCATTTCAAAATACAATCTCTTGGATCACTGATAAATTTAGTTCTATGATTGAAACTGTCAATGATATTATGAATGTTCACGAACAAAATAAACAATTACAAGCAGAAGTTGAGGAACTTAGAGCAAAGAATTTAGCTGCAAGTGAATTTGAGGCAGAAAATCAACGGCTTAGGGCGTTATTAGGTTACAAAGAAACTGCAACACAATTTGATCTGCTTGCGGCTCGTGTTATAGGTCGTGAAGCGTCGACGTGGTCAAGTACGATAGTTATTAATCGTGGAACTGCTGACGGTGTAGCAAATGATATGGCGGTTGTTACTGCAATGGGCTTAGTTGGTCATGTAAGTGAAGCCGGAATAAATTCCTCAAAAGTTCAGTTGATACTTGATCCGAGATCGTCTGTCGGTACTTTAATTCAAAGACCGGAATCAAGAGTCGCAGGAATAGTTGAAGGCGATATTAATAATCCAACTATGCCGAAGATGGTAAACATTCCAAAAAATTCTGATGTGATCGTCGGTGATATAATCGTTACTTCAGGTTTTGGCGGCGTTTATCCAAAAGGAATAGTTGTCGGACGAATTAAAGAAATGCAGAATGAAGAAAGTGGCTTGTTGAAATTCGGTATAGTTGAAACGACAGTTAATTTTCAAAAACTTGAAGATGTTGCAGTGATTGTTCAATCACGAGAAGCACCGCCTGTACCACTTCAACAAAATGATCAGAAATGATTTTAAAAATATTTTTGAGTCGTGAGTCGTGATCGAACGGCTCAATTTTTTTGTGAAAAATTTTAAATGCTTTGATCAAAATTAAAAAAATTTTCTCATCGTAAATAAAAAATTTTTTTGCTAAGAAATATATTTTGAAATCGCTTTTTGAATTTGTCTAATATTTTTCAGTGATAATTGAAGGAACTTTTTATTAACAAGCGAATATTATCAAAATGTAGTGAAAGGTTCTAAAGTATCTATGAAGATGAAGCGATATAAAATGAACCGCTAAAATAATCTTGAGGTGAGTGCAATGAAAACTTTCTGCTTTAAGCTCTACAAATCGAAGCGAAATTATAAACTTCATAAGCAGATTAACGCCGCCGGTTTGATCTACAATCATTGCATTGCTCTCCACAAACGTTATTATCAAATTTTCAAAAAGTATCTTAAAAAGAATAAATTGCAAAAGCATCTTGTAAGATTGAAGAAATTGCCGAAATTCAATTATCTTTTAAAGATCGGTTCACAAGCCGTGCAGGAAATAACCGATCGGATCGACAAAGCATTTCAATTATTCTTTCGCAATGTTAATCGCAAAATCAGATCATCACCGCCGAATTTTAAGAAAGTCAAGCGTTATAAATCGTTCACTTTAAAACAGGCAGGCTGGAAAATTGACGAATCAACTAACATTTTAACGATCAAAGGACAAGATTATAAATACTTTCAAAGTCGACGAATCAGCGGGAAGATCAAAACGGTAACGATCAAGCGTGATAGTTTAGGCGATCTTTATGTTTATTTCGTCACGGACGCAAAAGATTTAGAAGTCAAAACGCGAACAGGTAAAATAGTCGGTTTTGATTTTGGATTGAAAACATTTTTAACAGCGTCAAACGGATTAGATATTGAAAGTCCGCTATTCTTTGCAAACAATTCAAGGCTCATTAAACGAGCCGCAAGAGAACTTTCACGCAAGGTTAAAGGTTCAAATAATCGGCAGCGTGCAAGATTGAATTTAGCAAGGCTTTATAAAAAGTCAGTGAATCAGCGACACGACTTTCATTTTAAATTAGCACATCAACTTTGTTTGAATTATGAAACGATCTGCATTGAAGATTTAAATGTGAAAGCAATGCAACGGCTTTATGGACGAAAGATCAGCGATCTTGCGTTTAGTGAGTTCGTCAACATTCTGAAATATGAAGCGACAAAATTCGGAGTTGAGATCATAGAAGTTGATAGATATTTTGCGTCAAGTCAAATCTGTAGTGAATGCGGATTTAAAAATGAAGTGATCAAAGATTTGAGTATAAGAGAGTGGCGATGTCCGAAATGTGGAGCGTTGCACGATCGAGATCGTAATGCTGCGATTAATATTTTAAATTATGGGTTGGGGCATCAACCTATGCAGTAGACACCGTAAGACCTTATTTTGAGGCTAGTGTCATTGATAGCAGAATCCGCCGAATTTATTCGTGCGGAGTATGTCAAGTTGAAATTTTTTAGTTAATCACGAATGAAAAATTTTGAATTAAATAATTAATTCTCAAAAGAGGTGAGCAGGATGATTCGTGTTTTGGTTGCTGATGATTCTGCATTCATGCGAAAAGTTCTCTCAGACTTGTTTAACAAGCAGAGCGATTTTCAAGTAGTTGGAACAGCAATCAATGGAAAAGATACTATTGATAAAGTTAAACAGTTAAAGCCAGATGTTGTGACTCTTGATGTTACAATGCCGGTTATGGACGGACTGCAAGCACTTGCAATAATTATGGAAGAATGTCCCGTGCCGGTTGTTATGTTTAGTTCAATGACTCAACGCGGAACTGATGCAACGATAAGAGCACTTTCATTAGGCGCAGTTGATTTTATAAGCAAAGCCGGCGGATCAATTTCAAAGATTGATAATCTGCAGGACGAAATTATTACTAAATGCAGAGAAGCGGCTCAAGCTCACGTTAATCAGCCGCGAATAAGCGATCCAATAAAATCTTCATTGCCTAAGCCTTCAATATCAACAGTATCTGCAATAAATTCAACGAAGCCGTCAAACTTTCCAACTGCTTCAACCTCAAAAATAAATTCAACAACTCCATTAACAGGCTCAAGATTTAGTCAACCGTTCGGCAAAAAGAAAGTAGAAATTCAACAGCGAACAGGTTTAAAACTCGGACAAAAACCTACAATTAAATATGTGCCTTCAACAAGTGAAGTTACTCCAAGCAGTTCAACAAATTTAAACGGGAAAAAAATCGTAGCGATCGGCACTTCAACCGGCGGACCTCAAGCATTGCAAGCGGTTATAACTCGTCTGCCTGCAAATTTACCTTGTGGCGTTGTGATCGTTCAACATATGCCGGCAGGTTTTACAAAATCACTTGCAGAAAGACTTGATTCGATCTCTGCAATTTCCGTCAAAGAAGCTGAAAACGATGAAATTATAGAACCCGGACACGTTTATATAGCACCCGGAAATTATCATATGAGAGTTGCACCGGCAGGTGTCAACGCCAGAAAAATTGTCTTGAGTCAAGAGCCGCCTGTTGGAAATCATCGTCCGGCTGTTAATGTCCTTTTCGACTCCGTTGCTCAATTCAAAAAAGATTTAGTTAGTGTAATAATGACCGGTATGGGTTGCGACGGTTGTGAAGGAATGAAGAAGATCAAAGCTAACGGCGGTTATTGCATTGCACAAAATGAAGATTCTTGTGTTGTCTATGGTATGCCGAAAGCTGTTGTTGATGCCGGACTTTCAGACGAAATTAGACCTTTAACTCAAATTGCGTCAGCGATCGTTGACGCAGTGAAAAAATAATTAATTCGGAATTAAGAATGCGGAATGCGTAATTATTTTAATTTATAATTCTAATTTCTAATTATTAATTGATCGTTGATGCGGTACGTTAATAATCGATCGTCAACGTTGAATATAAAAAATTTTCTAGTGGATAATAGAATAAATTCCGCTCAAAGGGGGGAAGCGCGGTTGAAAAATCAACCGCAGCGCAAATTTTATGGCTGACAATAATCAATATATGGATATGTTCCTTGACGAGTCGCACGAACATTTACAATCACTTAATGACGGCTTGCTTGGACTTGAAGAAAATGCAGAAGATCTTTCAGTATTAAATGAAATTTTCCGTAATGCTCATACGCTTAAAGGTATGTCAGCAACAATGGGTTATAACAAGATCGCGGAACTTACTCACGAAATGGAAGATGTACTTGATCTTTTGCGAAAAGAACAATTAAAGATCAGCGAAGATATAATTGATACTTTATTCAAGTGCGTTGATTCCCTAGAGCAAATGATAAATAATGTTGCTAATGGTGATCCTGAAGATTTGATCGACGTTTCGGAACTCGTTGCAAAATTAAGTTCCATTTCAAAACCTGGTTCCGCTACACCACCAGCCGCCGCTGCTCCGGCACCTGCCGCTGCACCTGCACAAGCTGCCGCCGCTCCAGCCGCTGCGCCTGCTGCCGCTATTCCTGGAATTGATCTTTCAGAGACAGAAAAAAATGTAATTTCCGAAGCACAAAAAGGCGGTATGCACGGAATACTCTTGAAAGTTACATTAGCTGAATCCTGTCTTTTGAAGTCAGCACGTTCCTATATGGTTATGAATGCTCTTGACGAATTAGGTGAGGTTATAAAATCAATTCCACCTGCTGAAGATTTAGAGCAAGAAAAATTTGAACGTTCATTCGACGTTGTATTAGTTACCGGATCAGAAGAAAAAGCTGTTAGCGATGCTGTTATGAGTATCTCTGAAGTTGAGAAAGCAGAGACAAGCATTATTGATCTTAATGCTGTTGCTGCGCCGCCACCGGCACCGGCGGCATCTGCACCGGCTGCCGCACCACCTCCACCACCTAAACCGGCTGCGGCACCACCACCTCAAGCAGCGGCAACTGCGGCTAAACCTGCAGCGGCATCCGCTAAAGCACCTGCGAAAGCACCTGCTGCTGCCGGAGCACAAAAGAAATCTCACGGAAGTCAATCAGTTCGTGTTGATATTGAAAAATTAGACGTTTTGATGAACTTGATGGGTGAGCTTGTTATTAACAAAGTTCGTCTTGAACAGATCGGTCAGACTCATAGACTTTCGGAACTCACTGAAACATTGGAACAAATGGATCGTGTTACAACTGATCTTCAAAATATCGTTATGAAAGTCCGTATGGTTCCTGTCAGTCAAGTTTTCAACCGTTTTCCTCGTATGGTTCGTGACGTTACTAAGGAACTTAACAAAGAGATCAATTTAACGATCGAAGGTGAAGAGACAGAATTAGATCGTACCGTTATCGATGAGATCGGCGATCCAATTATGCACTTGTTAAGAAATTCACTTGATCACGGCGTTGAAATGCCTGACGATCGTGAAGCTAAAGGTAAGCCTAGAGTTGGTGAAGTCGGCTTGATCGCTCGTCACGAAGGTAATAACGTTGTTATTATGGTTACTGACGACGGTAAAGGTATTGATGCTGATGTCATTCGTCGCAAGGCTGTTGAAAAAGGACTTTATTCACAAGAAGAAGTCAACAAGATGGACGATGCTGACGCAGTTAGAATTATTTTCTTGCCGGGCTTTTCGACGGCTGAAAAAATTTCTGATATTTCCGGTCGTGGCGTTGGTATGGACGTTGTCAGATCAAAGATCGAATCACTCAGCGGTCACGTTGACGTTGAAACTAAAGTTAATGAAGGCTCTGTATTTAAAATTAAATTGCCTTTGACTCTTGCAATTATTCAAGCAATGCTTGTTAAAGTTCAAGAAGAAATGTATGCAATTCCGCTTGCATCGATCGACAGCACGATCAATATCAAGCCGGACGATATAAAAACTGTTCAGAATAAAGAAGTCATTGTGTTACGTGGTGAAATAATTCCGATTATCAGAATGGAACAAACATTATTTGTGCCGCATATTAAAGACCCTGAAGAAATTTTTGTTGTCGTCGTCCACGCCGGTGAAGCTAAAGCCGGTATCGTCGTTGACAGATTGATCGGACAACAGGAAATTGTTATTAAAGCACTTGG
This sequence comes from Selenomonadaceae bacterium, assembly GCA_017476425.1. GTDB lineage: Bacteria > Bacillota > Negativicutes > Selenomonadales > Selenomonadaceae > Quinella. The sequence goes on along the minus strand of JAFUZV010000034.1, from coordinate 3,020 downwards.
TAATTTGTTTATGGGTTTAAAAATGTTCTCTGGTGCAACAGTTCTTGGTGATGGTCGCGTTGCATTGATTTTGGACGTTGCCACAATGTTGCAATAATCTTGAATAATTAATTGCTAGGGGGAAAAAATTATGGCTAAAGAAAGCGCAACCAATGTTGCAACTTCTGATGATGGCAGCGAGATTGATGAAGGTCTGCAAGTTGTCGCGTTTAAACTTAGAGATGAAGAATATGGCGTAAATATCTTTCAAGTGCAAGAGATTCGCAATCTTGTTGATATAACTCGTGTACCATTTTCCGCTAATTACATTAAAGGCGTTATCAATTTAAGAGGCAGCATTTTGCCGGTTATCGATCTCAAAACTCGTCTTGGTTTAGAACAAACGTCTTACACTGAAGATACAAGAATTGTAACTGTTATGGTTGGTGATCTTCCGGTTGGAATGCTCGTCGATGCTGTTACTGAAGTTTTGACGATTCGCACTAAATTAGTTGATCCGAAAAAAGCTGTTGATAAGACTGACATTAGTAATTTCTTATCTGGAATTGGAAATATTGACGGTCGATTAGTTATAATGCTTAACCTTGAAGAGATCGTCGGTCTTCCCGGATAAAAAAATTTTTGATGAGATCGCTAAAAATTTTGTAATAGATGATTGAAAAAAATTTTTGTTGAAACTGCCTCAAAAATTTTACAAAAATTACTTGTGATCAGTTTAATGCAAGTTTAATTTTGGTGATTCTTAATTAAATCTTTAGAGAGGTCAAAAATATGATTGATGAATTGAATTTATCACCGATACAACTTGATGCTTTGCGAGAGATCGGAAATGTCGGTGCAGGCAATTCCGCTACTGCACTCTCGCAGATCATCAATAAAAGAATTGATATGAACGTTCCGAAAGTTGCACTTGTTCCGATTGAAACTGTACCTGATCTTGTCGGCGGTCCTGATACAATCGTTGTCGGCGTTTTCTTGAGAGTTTACGGAAAAGCTCCGGGTAATATTCTCTTTCTCTTGCCGCAAAAGAGTGCATTTTATCTTGTTGATACTTTGATGGGTAGAGAACACGGAACGACTAAGAGACTTGATTTTATGGACGAATCTGCACTAATGGAAATTGGAAATATTCTCTCCGGTGCTTATTTGAATGCGTTTTTTAACTTCACACATATTTCAATGTTGCCGTCAATTCCGGCTTTAGCAATGGATATGGCGGGTGCAATTCTCAATGTAATTTTAGTGCAACTCGGTCAAATGGGCGATCAAGCCTTAGTTATCGAGACTGAATTTTTGGCAGAAGATGACGGTATTAATGGTCACTTCTTCCTTGTGCCGGATCCCGGCTCGCTTGCTATTTTGATTAAAGGCGTAGGAGTTGAATGATATGGCTAACCTTATTCGCGTCGGCATGGCTGACTACAAGGTTGGTCGTGCGCCTTCGGTTCTCATAAGTTATGGCTTAGGTTCTTGTATCGGTATTTCGCTTTATGATCCGCAGACAAAGATCGGCGGACTTCTGCATATAATGTTGCCGGACAGTACTCAAGCTAGAGCTAGTGATAACCCTGCAAAATTTGCCGATACCGGTCTGCCGCTAATGTTGAATGATGTTATTTCAATGGGCGCAAGTAGATCACGGCTTGTTGCTAAAATCGCCGGCGGTGCTCAAATGTTTGCATTCTCAAATGCTACTGATATTATGCGTGTTGGAACTAGGAATGCTGAAACCGTCAAAAAAATTCTTCAAAAAATGGGTATTCGTTTAATTGCTGAAGATACCGGCGGCAATTATGGTCGAACTGTGCAAATCGATCTTTCTAACGGTGTCTATAAAGTAAAAACTATTGATCGTGGTGAAAAGGAAATTTAAAGGATGATGATCTATGCCTGAACCACAACAAGTAACGAATAAGACTGTTCAACCGCCGAATCCGCTTGATTCAGATTTAGAAGACATTCAACAATACGCCGTCAATTTATTCGTTGAGAAACTTGCTTTGTCATTAGGCTTTGCGATACTTTCAGCATTGATTGTCTTCATTACGGCGTTGGTTTATGATGTTCGATTTATGACGGCGTTTTTACGTGCGATTTTCGCTTTCTTCGTCTCCGGTTTTGCGGCGGCTTTAGTCTCAAATGTTTTGGATATGCAAGAAGATTATTATAAGTTGAGAGGCGAAGCTGATGCGGCTCTTGCCCAAGCTGCTGCCGGACAAGTTGAAAATCCTGCTAACGATCAACAGAATCAACAGCAGCAAAATGATCAACAGAATCAAGCAGGACAATTTACACCGCTTAATGCACAAAATTTGCCTAATGCCGGAAATAATAATCAACGTTAAAAATTTTCTTAATGCTGACGAAAAAATTTATTTAATCTTGTTTGATGAAAATTTTAATTGTCCGAAGTAATTAAATTTATTATGAGGAGGTAAGTTCTAAAATGAGCGTTGATATTAATGCTGTTTGGCAAAAGTACCGACTCAAAAAGGATATTGAAACGCGAAATAAACTTGCAGAATATTACCTTCCGCTTGTGAAAATTGTTGCGGGACGAATTGCAATAAGTTTACCGCCTCATATTGATCGTGAAGATTTAATTAGCAGTGGTTTTTTTGGTTTGATTGATGCAATCGAACGCTTTGAAATTAAGCGAAATATAAAATTTGAAACTTATGCAAGTGTTAGAGTTCGTGGCGCAATGATTGATTATTTGCGTTCTAAAGATTGGATACCTGTGACAATGCGCCAAAAAATTCGTCGATATGAGCAGACTGTTTGTCGACTTGAGTCGGAACTTGGACGCAGTGCAACTGATGATGAAATTGCTGAAGCACTTGGAATTTCTAATCAAGAACTCAAAACTTTAGTTGGTCAACTAAATTCTTCGACGGTTATTCCGCTTGAAGAATATCTGCAGACTGATAACATTGAATCTATTGATTCTAATCCTGCTGAAAATGCAGAGTATACCGAATTAAAAGAGACATTAGCAAAAGTGATCGATCGTCTGCCGG
>JAFUZV010000033.1 GCA_017476425.1 Selenomonadaceae bacterium | reverse complement strand
TTGGGAATGTGCTTGCGGCGAAGGTCATATTTCAAAAGTTTTAGAATCGCACGGCTATAAAGTTAAAAGTACTGATCTAATCTATCGTGGTTATGGCAAGCCTGAATCAGTAAATTTTTTAGAACAAAGTGTTGAAAATTTATGAGCCAACGATTCAACAATTCAAAAATGAAGGCTTGGTGAGTATCAGTCAGCCTCCATTTGGTGCTTATTTTTGGGCAGAAGGTGAAGAATTAGAACTTATCAAGGAATTTGAGGAAAAACATAATGCGTTGGTTTATACGGTGATTTGTAGTTATTTTCGGGAACTCGGAAAAATGGATTCTTATCTTTTTGTCAGTGATTATAAAGATGAAAAGTGGGAAATGGATAGAAATGATTTGTCACAACATCAAGCACTTGCATGGGTTTACAACTATAATGAACCTTTTTTTCGAATTTGGTTCGATTGGTATTGAGCTCGGTGCGGGTGCTGGATTGTTGAGAATTTGGTAATGGAGGTTGAAATCTGTGAGTTATAAAGGCAAAAAAGTTATTCGTATTGTTGGTCGTATCAAAAGTAGCATTAAAATGATGGTGCTTGAATATTCAGATCATACAGTGCAAATTGTTAAAATTTAAATTTATAGCCTTGCCGGTGGGCTTTATACACCGGCTCACTTGGAGGTGAATTTTAATGAATAACAGAAATATTAAATTCAGAGGTAAAGATGAAAATGGTAAATGGCATTATGGCGATCTTGTTTATCTTGATGAGGAGCAAAAGCCTTATATTCATTATACTGTTGAATAATTATTCGACGATGAAAGAAGCAACGATTGGACAATTCACAGGAGCTGTTGATTGTGATGGGATAGGCATTTATGAATATGACTTTGTTATATTTGTTGGTGGCAGAAAAATACCAAAAATTGTTATTCGTGATAAACATCGTTCAGAATTTCGGCTTCTCAGTTGTAATGAAGAAGGCTTTTGCGCTGGATTTCCTTACAGTTTAGATTATGTGATGAGTCTCAATAATTTTAAAATTATTGGCAATATTTTTGATAATCCTGAATTAATTCCAAAAGAAATTTACAAGTGTATTATGGATAAAATTAAAAAAGTATCTGAGGAGATGATTGAATGAAGTTTTGTGGAATGACGGCGGACTTAGTAGTCAAGATAGATAAAGTTATGGCGTTGTAAGTAATGAAGACTTTTTTAAAAGGTGAGAAGTATATCGTCAAACTTCATATGATTGGCAGTGACAGCTGGGACATTGGAAAATTTGACGATCAGAAAGAAGCACAGGAATTTTTGTAGCGGCTTAAGCAGAAAGTGGAGGAAGAATATGAGAGAGATTAAATTTCGTGGCAAAGACGAATTAAACAAATGAAAATTCGGCGACTTAATTCAAGGTGATAAGATTTTCATTCGTGATAGACGTTTTGAATTTGCCGCTAAAGTTGATCTTGAAACCGTCGGCGAGTTCACCGGCTTGCAAGATGTTGCCGGTAAAGACATTTATGAAGGTGATATTGTTTACGTGATAAATGACGATACTGTGTCAACGGTTGAATTTGCAGGCGGTTCTTTCGTAGTCTTTGAAGATATTGAATTGTTTGAGTTTTATAAACAATGTCGAGTTGTCGGCAACATTCACGATAATCCCGAGCTTTTGAAAGAAAGCGATTAAATCGTGTTGTCTATCGGTGATATGATCATTTTGTCTTTAGCTTTAGGTTTAGCTTTTTTGATCGTTTTCGCTGTCATTCTCAACAATCTCAATGCAATTAATTCAATCGTCAAAGCCTACATTGACTATCAAGAATGGAAATTGGAATTTGATAAAAAGAAGGCGATTAAATGACTAAATCTGAATTTCGCCGTTTACAATTTCAATCTAGTAAGCCGCTCCCTGCCGTTAAGGACAAAGCCGGTAAACTCACTAAAAAATATTCTTATCACGATTGGAAACGCAAAATAGCCGAAGAATTTCAAGAAGTTTGTGAAGAGATTTTTGTTGAGGATAAAACTAGAATTGCTGAAGAATTGCAAGACTTGATCACTGTTTGTACTTCTTTTCTCCAATTTCAAGGTTGATTCAATCGCTGATTGTGACAGGAGCGGCGATTGAGATGGGTCTTGAAAAGGGTAATAAATAGTGGAGGTGAACACATTTATGATTGAAGAAAGAAAAGATAGTTTCGTGTTTGGCAGTGTCAAAGTTTATTTTTCCTTTTGTGATTACGTGAATGTTACATTCAAAGACATCTTGCTTGAAAATCTTGACCGTCCTAAAAAATTTTTGCCGAAACATTTTTTTGAATATCTTAATAGTAACTGGGAGGATTTTAATAAATTATGGAAGTGATGATGTGCGTTTTAATATGGTGGCATTGCAGTTATTTTAGGTAATTTTTTAAAAAATTCTTGACAAATTTCACTAAAAGTTATATAATTATACTATAAATAAAAATGGGTTTTGGTATTGTATAGGTAAGTTTAGCTAATAATCGTGGTATTATCGATTGGGATTTAAAAAGTTCTTGGGATTATGTTGATTGTATGCCGGCAGTTCCTGTTGCTGCCTCACTTGCAGATACTTTGAACATTTTAATGTCAGATAGTGAAGGTGCACGCCTTCAAAATAAAACTTTAATTCTGCAAGATGCACATTTTTCGCTTGATACTCCTGAAACAATTTCAGCTTTCATTTAGCGCAAGGTATCAATAGAGGCGATTATGATTGTAACATTTGCATTTTATCGCCACTTGTAAAATTGCCTAAAGAGTTGGAAAGTTATACAACGATAATGGAGCTTGATTCGTTTGGTGAGCCGGAAATAAGAAAACTTGTCAACGATTTTATCAAAAAACAGGAAATTCAAAAGCCGAAAGATGATCTGATTGATAAATTGGTTACACGTTTGAAAGGCTTATCACAAACAGAGATCGAAAATATTTTATCGTTGTCGATCTCCGAAGACGGTCAGTTGAATTATTCTGATCTGCCGAGAGTATTAGCACAAAAACAACAGATGATCAAAAAATCCGGAATATTAGAGATGATTCAAGTCAAAGAAACAATGGACGACATTGGCGGCCTGGAAAATCTCAAAGAGTGGCTGAAGAGAAAAGAAAATATTTTTAAGCAACTCAAGTTAGCAAAAGATTTCGGCGTTGATATTCCAAAAGGTGTATTGATCGCCGGAATGCCCGGCTGTGGTAAATCATTGACGGCTAAAGCGATCGCAACGGCTTTTGAAATGCCTTTACTGCGTCTTGATATGGGTCGATTGATGGGTAAATATGTTGGCGAATCAGAAAGCAATATGCGTCGTGCAATTAAATTGACTGAAGCGAGTTCACCTTGTGTACTTTGGATTGATGAACTTGAAAAAGCCTTTGCAGGTGTTAATTCTGGCGGCAGTAGCGGCGGATCAGAAGTCACATTGAGATTGTTCGGCAACTTTCTAACGTGGATGCAAGAAAAAAATTCTCTGGCTTTCGTCGTTGCTACTGCAAATAAAATTGATATGCTGCCGCCGGAACTTTTAAGAAAAGGTCGCTTTGATGAAATTTTTTATGTTGATCTGCCTAACAAAACTGAACGTAAAAAAATTTTTGAAATTCATATTAAAAAACGCCGTGCCGTTGATTTTGATGACATTAATATTTCAACTTTGGTTGATAAAACTGATGGATATTGCGGTGCTGATTTAGAAGGTGTTGTACGTGATGCCGTTGAATTAGCATTTACAAGTAATAAAGGTAAGCTGACGACTGAAGATATTATGCAGGCGATTAAAGAAACTCATTCAATTTCTGAAGTTATGGACATTAAAAAATCAAAAGAAAGCTATGAAAAACTCAAATTAAAAAGTGCCTCAAAAAAATAACTTATGGAGTTAGCAACAGTAAATGAAAACATAGACAAAAATGGTAAACAGGTGACAAATATGTTAAAAGCCTTCAAGACAGAGATAAATCCTACAAGAAAACAAGCTGAAAAAATTCATCAGACGCTTGGAATTTGTCGTTATCTTTATAATTTGTATCTGGCGGGCAATTTTGAATTATATGAAACGCTGGGCAAAGGCTTTTTCATAACAGGCTTTACTTTCGACAAGTATGTGAATCACGTAGTCAAGAAAAAACTAACGTGGATAAATGAATGTGGAGCGAAAGCAAGAAAGCAAGCCTTGATGAATGCTGAGAGAGCTTTCAAAAATTATGGAAGGCAAGACGAATCGACCGAGATTTAAGAAGAAACGACAGCAGAAAGTCAAATCGTACTTTCCGAAGAATGCTAAAGGAGACTGGACGATCTGGCGGCATAAATTACAAGTTCCGACGATCGAAATAGTGAAATTAAAAGAAAAAGGTTATCTGCCGTTAAATGCAAAAGTCAACAGCGGAATCATTTCATATAAAGCCGGTCGATATTATATTTCAGTTTTAATTGACTTGCCTGATAAAGAAGTAGAAAAGCCGCAAGGTGAAGGCATTGGTATTGATTTAGGTATAAAAGAATTAGCGATAATGTCAAATGGCGTTGTAAAATCGAATATCAACAAAACGCCAAAAATTAGGAAACTCAATAGAAAACTTAGACGAGAGCAGAGGCGTTTAAGTCGAAAATATGAAACAAAGAAGAAACGAGGTGAAAAACCTGCTGCTTATAAAACAAATAGTCAAGATACAGCGAATTTATCAGAGGTTGATGAATATCCGAGTTGATTATGAGAATAAAATTATCAGCGAAATAGTGAAACGAAAATCAAGTTTCATAGCTTTGGAGGATTTAAACGTCAGAGGAATGATGAAGAATCTGCATTTATCAAAAGCGATAGAATAATTTTAATGCAGAATTAAGAATTAAGAATTAAAATATTGATCATTCTACATTCAGCATTCTACATTCTGAATTAAACTACCGTTGGCTAGCTGGGAATTTACGACTGTGGAGTGTCAAACAAACGTTGGTAGCTTCGGCAAAAACGGACACGATGAAGCAGTAAGGTGAAATCGTGAGGTTTCACCCAAAACATCTTGACATAGTTTGTGACTATGTTTTAAGTAGCAGGCAATTATGACAGATAAAATTTTGCTTAATGGTATGGAATTTTTTGGACATCACGGTTGCAGTGAGGAAGAAAGAAAGATTGGACAAATTTTTAAAGTTGATGCTGAATTAATTTTTGATCTTTCGATCTCCGGCAAAAGTGATGAAATTTCTGATACTGTTGATTATGTGCAAGTGTTTGAAGAGATTAAAAGAATCGTTGAAGGTGAGCCGAAGAAATTAATTGAAAGCGTTATTGAAACGATCGCTGAAAAGGTTTTAGAAAAATTTCCATTGATTGAAACGATCAAATTGACGCTTTATAAACCTGCTGCGCCGATCGCTGATACTTTTCAAGGTGCAGCGGTGTCGATCGTTAGAAGTAGAAAATAATTTGCAAGAGGTGTTAAAATTATGTCGATTCTCAAGAATATCAAACAAAGTGAAGTGCTTGAATTAAAAAATCTCGTTAATTATGCTGAAGGTCAAGTTGTCAGCAAAACTCTTATTCAAAATGAAGGCGTTGGAATTACTCTTTTTGCATTCGCTAAAGGTGAAGGAATCAGCACTCACGAATCAAAAGGTGATGCGATCGTTACTGCGCTTGATGGTACAGGTGAAATTACCATTAACGATAAAACTTTTACTTTACAAGCCGGTGAAACGATCGTAATGCCTGCGAATCAACCGCACGCAGTTTTTGGCGTTGAGAATTTCAAAATGTTGCTTGTCGTTGCCTTTTGAATGATGATGAATTGTTATTTAAGTTTAGGCGCAAATCTCGGCGATAAGAAAAAAAATATTCGTCTCGCTCTTGAAATGATCACGAAAATTGACGGCGTTGAATTGATTAGCGTTTCACATTTTTATGAAACTGAGGCTTGGGGCGTTAAGGATCAACCGAATTTTATTAACGCCGCCGCTAAAATTAAATCTGAACTTCAGCCGTTGAAACTTCTTGATGAACTGCAGGCGATCGAAAATAAACTTGGTCGAGTTCGTCACGGTAAATGGACTGCAAGGACGATTGATATTGATATTTTGCATATTGACGGCGTGGTGATGAAAAGCGATCGTTTGACATTGCCGCATCCGTTTATTTTTTTGCGTGATTTCGTTTTAGTGCCGCTTATGGAAATTACAAATTTAAATTTCGATCTAAACGGCGATAAAATAATTCAAGTTGACGGTTCACCGATCGATTTTAATTTCAAAATGATCGCTTGCATTGATAAAAATTTTGGTTTAAGTCATAACGGTAAACTGTTATTTAAAATTGCTGAGGATTTAAAAAATTTTCGTGAATTGACGCTGAATAATACGATCATAATGGGACGCAAAACTTTTGAGTCGATCGGCAAAGTTTTAGATCAACGGCGAAATATTATTTTATCAAGGACACAAAAAAATATCGCTGGCGTTGAGGTTGTCAGCGATCTTGAATCACTTTATAAAGTCCTCAATGTCAACGAAAAAAATTTTGTGATCGGCGGCGGTGAAATTTATAGTCAAATTCTGCCTTACACTTCAGAAATTTATTTAACTGTCGTCGATGAAGTCAAGGCGGCTGATACTTTTTTAACTAATATTGATCAGCGTAATGATTTTATTTGTGATAAAATTGATCGTCGAAATGGTTTTGAATTTAAACATTATGTGAGGTGTTAAACTTGAAAATTTTTAAAAATGACTGGGCGAATTATTTAGATGAAGAGTTGCAAGAACCTTATTATCAAATGCTTAGAAAATTTTTGATTGAAGAGTATAAGACACGGAAAATTTTCCCGGATATGTATTCGATTTTCAATGCTTTGCATTATACAAGTTATGCTGATACTAAAGTTGTAATTCTCGGACAAGACCCTTATCACGAACGTGGACAAGCTCACGGCTTGAGTTTTTCGGTTATGCCGGGCGTTGAAACTCCGCCGTCACTTGTAAATATTTTTAAGGAACTTCACGACGATTTAGGCTGTTACATTCCTAATAATGGTTGTCTTAAGTCTTGGGCTGATCAAGGTGTATTGCTGTTGAATGCGGTTTTAACTGTTCGGGAACATTATGCAAATTCTCATCAAGGTAAAGGCTGGGAACAATTCACAGATAAGATCATTCGTCTGCTTAATGATCGAGAAAAGCCGATCGCTTTCATTCTTTGGGGAAATTATGCACGAAAGAAAAAATTACTGATAACTAATCCTCAACATTTGATCATTGAATCAGCTCATCCAAGTCCGTTATCAGCAACTCGTGGATTTTTCGGCAGTAAACCTTTTTCAAAAGTCAACGAATTTTTAATCAGCACCGATCAAAAACCGATCGACTGGCAGATCAAGAATAATTCAGAATGTAGAATGTAGAATGTAGAATGCAGAATGATTTTTAATTTTTAATTAAACTCAAAAAGTTCTTTATATCGTCGTTAATGCAAATACTTCGATCAGCGATTTGCTTTGGTGTAACTGCCTCACCATAGTTGACGCAAATATATTTAGCTTTCGGATTATCAAGAGTCATTTGCCAGAAAGGATATTTAATTATACCCGGAGTATTGCCGCCGACACCTAATTCAAGCAAAACGATCTCATCATCAATATGACTGCTTAAAAATTTTTTATAACGATAAGCCGCTTGATGCCATCCGGAATCCTCAACAAATTTATCATCAGATCGAAGATTCAAAGTCATATTTTCACCACATTTTGGACACTTCGGAATTAATTCAGTCGGCACGGAAAAATTTTTTTGTTCGGCGATCATTTTTCTAATCGTCTCTTCATTGTCATAAGTACTTTGATGACAAGGCATTGAACATTGAAATAAACCATAATCGCCTTGAGTATAAAACAATCTCAACTTATCAAAGCCGTTATTTTGAAATAAATGATCAACATTCGTAGTCAATACAAAATAATCTTTATCCTTGACGAGCTGTAAAAGTTTTTGATGAACTTCACTAGCCGGTTGATCGTAACGATTATAATAAATATTTCGACTCCAATAAGCCCAAAATTCATTTTCAGTCTCAAATGGATAAAATCCGCCGCTATACATATCGTGAAAATTATATTTCTCCTCAAAATCAGAAAAATATTTTTCAAAGCGTTCACCGCTGTAAGTGTAACCTGCTGAAGTTGAAAGTCCTGCACCGGCTCCGATCAAAATCACTTTTGCAGATTTAATAATATCGATCGCTTTTTTAATTTGTTCATTCAAAATAAATCACCTTCAAAAAATAAACCTCAGCCGAAATTTTTTAACGGTTGAGGCTTTTAAATTGCTAAACAAAATTTATTTTCTAACAACGCTGATTCTCTGCTTAATATGATCGCCTTTTTCGATCTCATCAACCATTGCAATCGCATAATCAGCATAACTAATAACGCTTTCACCTTTGCTGTTGAGTGTAAACTCTTCACCGGCTAAAATATATTCGCCGGTACGTTCACCTTCAGCTTGAAAATCTGCCGCCGGACTAATGAAAGTCCATTGTACATCGTCACGTTTACGAAGTTCCGCAAGTGCTTTACCTTGTGCCTGTGCAAGCGGCAAATATTCTTTCGGAAAATCCGGAGCATCAAACAGTTGCACTTTATGATCTTTATCAACGTAAAGACTGCCTGCACCACCGACAATTAACAAACGAATCTTTGAATTGCTGAGAATGTCGCAGAGATGAGCAAGAACCGTTGAATGTTGAGACAATTTATCTGGATCAAAGACACCGAAAGCATCAACAACAACGTCAAAATTTTTCAGATCATCTTTCGTCAAGTCCATAATATCCTTTTGAACAACTTTCTTTGCAACAGTTTTATTAGCACTTCTAACGATCGCTGTAACGTCAAAACCTCGATCGAGTGCTTCCTTAACAATCAATTTTCCGGCTTTACCATTAGCCGCAACAACTGCAATTTTCATATTGAATACCTCCAAAAAATATGTTATTATGTTGTAACTTCAACAATTACATTATAGCAACTTATTTTGTAATGTCAATAGTTACAGAAAAATTTTTTTGAAGGTGATATTATGCAGTTTTCGTCCAGGCTTTCGATCGCAGTTCATACTTTGTTGGTGATTGAATATTTCAAAGATCAATACAAAATTACTTCTGACTTCATAGCCTCAAGCGTTGGAGTTAATCCCGTTATAATTCGCAATACTTTTGTTAAACTCAAAGCCGCTGATCTTGTGGAAATTTCCGGCGGTCGAAGTGGTTCAATTAATTTGAAACGATCGCCGGAAGAAATTACAATGCTTGATATTTTTCGTGCGGTTGAAAGTGATGAAGAATTATTTCATTTGAATGATCACGCTAATCTTAATTGCCCGGTTGGTAAGCAGGTTAATAAAATCCTTGAGAAAAATCTTGTTGAGGTGAAAAGAAATTTTGAAAATGATCTCAACAAAATTACTTTGAAGAATTTTTTAGATAATTTGAAATAAATTTTTGCAAAGCACTTGAAAATTTTCCAAGTGTTTTTTTTCGATTTTTTTATTCAACCATAATTCAAATTATAAAATTCAATAAGCATTAAACATTGACAGCGTAACAATTTAAGCGTAAAATAAAAACTATCCAATTTGCTCGTTGAAGCAGATCAAAAAATTTTTTTTATAAAGGTGGGAATTTTTAATGGGCTGGATGGACAATTTAAAAGTCGCCTACAAGTTGATCATTCTTAACGTTGTTGCACTTGTAGGAATGGTAGCAATAGGCGGCTTTGGCTACTTTGCACTTCAAGATGCTAAAGAAGCAATTACACGTATGTATGAGGTTAATCTCAAAAATATTGATCTTGCAGGTCAAGCAAGACATTCTATGCGAATGTGTCAATTACAGGCCTTATTAGCACCATTAACTTCAGATCAGGCAACTTTCCAGGCTCGCAGTGACAGATACAAAAATTCTTCTGCCGCTATGGATAAGAATATTGTCGACTACATTGAGATCAATAAGGATTCTCCGGAATTGATGAATCAACTTAATAAAATTCAAGGTCAATGGAATACTTTCAAGCAACAAACAAACACAATTTTAAGTATGCGTCCACCTATTGGTGGTGATATGTCTGCTATTGCTGCTCATAGAAAAGAAGTATTAGATTATTACGAAGCTAATATCAAAGATTCCGGTTTATCTTTAGGTGATGAGCTTGCTGCTCTTCAAGATCTCTCAAGAAATATTTCTGAAAAAGAAATTTTAGCTAGTGCCACTGATATGGAAGGAACAACTCGTAATGTGTTAATTGCACTTGCAGGCTGTGCTATCGTCCTTATCGGTACAAGTATTGCGATTACTAAAGCTGTAACCGCTCCACTCAATGCAATGATCACTATTTGTAATAGTCTTCGTGATGGTGACTTCAGAGATGATGTCAGACATTCCGAACCACGTGCTGATGAATTTGGTCTTTTGATTGATGCAGTGCTTGATCTTCGTACGACGATCAATAAACTGATGAAGAAGACCAGCACAACGGCTGAACAACTTGCAGCATCTTCACAAGAGTTGACGGCTTCAGCTAACCAGTCTGCACAAGCGTCTGAACAAGTTGCACAATCAGTTACAAATTCTGCGTCTGCTGTTGCTGAACAACAACAAAATGTCGCTGATGCTATGGATGCAATTCAACACGCTATGAATTCTATCAAGGCTTTAAATGATGCTTCTGTTATTGTTGGTCAAAAAGTTGATGAGGCTGCAAAACAAGCGGCTGATGGTTCTGCTGCTATTGAATCTTCCGTTAAACAAATTCTTAGTGTTGAAAAAATCGTCAATCAATCAGCCGGAACAGTTGATAAACTCGGTCAACGTTCCAAAGAGATCGGTCAGATCGTTGAGGCTATCAGCGGAATTGCTGAACAAACGAATTTGCTTGCATTGAATGCGGCTATTGAGGCGGCGAGAGCCGGTGAACACGGTCGAGGATTCGCTGTCGTTGCTGATGAAGTTCGTAAGCTTGCTGAAGAATCTCAAGGTGCAGCGCAGAAGATCGCTAATTTGATCGGTGCTATTCAAAATGATACTGATGATGCAGTTGCTTCAATGCACGAAGGTTCCGTTGCTGTTCGTGAAGGAACAAAATCCGTCGAAAATCTTAGAACTTCATTTGACAACATAGGCGCAGCTTCCGGTGAAGTTACTGACAGAACACGTTCAATGGAACAAGACATAAAGTCTGTTTCTGATGATACTGATTTGATTAGAACACGTAGTGAAAAAATTTCGGAGAACAGCGGCAAAGTTGCAACCGAAATGGAAAGTGTTTCCGCTGCGTCACAACAACAATCTGCATCTGCTGAAGAAATTGCATCTGCATCTGATGCACTTGCCCATTTAGCTCAAGATTTGCAATCCCAACTTCAACATTTCAAGTTTTAATTTTAAATCATTCATTTGTTCAGCTTAAATTAATTTATTCGTGAGAAAAATATTTGCAATGATATTTACACATAAATAGCCGATACATTTACTTATTTTTGTATCGGCTAATTTTTTTATTCTATGTTAAGAAACTTGCAATCAACAAACAAAATCACAAAAATTTTTTCTTTGAATGCTTGACAACATTAATAATTGATAGTAAAATTGCCTTCGTCAAGGACACATAGGGGTATCGCCAAGTTGGTAAGGCTCCAGACTCTGAATCTGGCATTCGTTGGTTCGAGTCCAGCTACCCCTGCCATTCCTTGAAAAAATCATAAAATCGCCATAAAAATCACTTTCACAAGGATGTGAGAGCTTTTTTTTTGCAAATTTTTAATATCCGAAAGTCATTAATTGCCATTCACCTTTATCACTTCTTGAAAAATACCACGTCCAATTAATATATTCTTCATTGATATTGAAAGTTATCTTATGATCGTCAGTCTTCGGTGAATGGAAATCACTGAAGAAAGCAATACACTGATCAAAATTTTTTTCATAACTGCGACCGCTTGCAAGTGTATTCATCCATTTGATATTTTTCGGCGAATTGCAATAATCATCATCAGTATATCGAATGCTATGAAGTTCGCAACCTTTCCATTTAGAAAAAAATTCCTTAATGATCAAAATTGCTGCGTCCATATCTTCACGTGAATAAATTTCTGAAGTTCCATAATCAATCCTAACGTTTGAGGCTTCAGAATTAGAATTGAAAATCATCAGACACATCAAGAAGATAAATAAAAATTTTTTCATAACCTCGTTACAACCTTTAACAATAATCTTTGAAAACGATAAATTTTAATGATATAATTTGATTGATCATTTAATGCAAGTGAAGCAGGCGAATGATTCAACTGTTGAGATTTTTACTTGACGATATAAAATTTTCAACTGTTCATTTAAACTTTCAAGCGTTTCATATGGCGGCGTGAAATATCCAAATTTCTCACAAAAATTTTTCACGAAAAAATCTGTTCGGCTGTTCTGACCTTTAATGTACATACAACCGCAAAAAATTCCGCTGTTTTTCAATACTCTTCTTGTTTCGTTGTAAGCTGCTTTTTTATTAGGAAAGACGTGAAAACCATTGATCGACAGGACAATATCAAAAAATTCATCATCAAAATTCAAATTCTCAACGTCACCACAAATGAGCTCAACATTATTAAGAGTCTTGAGATTTTCTCGTGCTGCCGTCAGCATATTTTCAGAATGATCCACACCTATAATTTTTGCGTTGTTAAGTTCACGATAGATCGGCGCAGATAAAATTCCGGTTCCGATCGGAATTTCCAAAAGTTTACCGGAAAAATTTTTTGGAATACCGGCGAATGCTTGATTGATATAATTAAAATATTCTTCGTTAGAAAGTTGCCAAAATAATTTAATAGCTAAACGTCCAAGAAGTGTTGAATTTGTCATCATTCCATCATAAATTTTTGAAACATTTCCGACTCTATTATAAGCAGAATCAATTTTACTTTTCCTGTCGATAATGATACACTTCTTTCAGTGGATTTTGAGATTTAATTATAACATAAAAATTGAATTAAGAATAATTTTTAATGAGGAGATAATTATGAGTGCGTTATATTCATTTTGGGAATTTTGGTTAATTCCAAATGTCGAAAAATTTTACAATAATCCATACTTGATCGCGATCAGAAGATCATTTTATGTTCTAATACCTTTTTGGCTGACGATCTCCGCAATGGACGTAATAAATAATTTATTTCTCAATCCAAACGGTTTAATAATGAGTAGTAACGGTTTAAATTTAGGATTTTGGCTGACGAATGGTCTTAGCAGTGAGGACTTTTTAAATAGCGGCTTTGCAAAAGTTTTAGCGACTTATAAAAAAATTGTCGACATTGGCTATGAGATAATAACTATTTTGATCGTCTCGATACTTTCAAGGCATTTAGCAGAAATTTTTGATTCTGACAAATATTTAACGATCTTCTGTTCACTTGCAGCATTTTTATTAGTATCACCAATCGTTGCTGATAATCCAGGTGAAATATCAGATTATTTTTCAAGACGCGGTTACTTTTCAGCGTTTTTAGTTGCATTTTCTTCGTCGTGGCTCTTTGCTAAATTCTCAAAAATAAAACGACTCAAAATAAAAACGCCTTCAGCATTGCCGGAAGAATGTTCTAAATACATTTCACAAACATTTTCAATCGCCTTAACGCTTTTGATCTTCTCAATTTTCGCTTTGATCTTCTCACTTTTAACGCCGACTGCTGTATCAATAGAAAAATTTCTTTCGGGTTTAGATATTTTTCAAGAACCATTCTTTGTAGCAATTTATCAATTCATAGTATGGTTTCTCTGGTGGCTCGGAATACCGGGCTATGCTGTAACGTCTAAGATAATGGAAGTCGGTTATATTCCTGCGCAGATTTCAAATCAGATCGGCGAAACTTCAGCGATATTCACAACAGGATTTTTTGAAGCCGGAGTAATTCACGTTTTGGGATTTATGATCGCAATTTTTGTTTTCTCTCAACACGAAAGTTGGCGATCAATTTCAAAATTTAGTTTTCCGGCGATGCTTTTCAACGTGCAAGAAGTATTTATTTTCGGCTTGCCATTGATTTTAAATCCGATCTTTTTAGTGCCTTATATTTTTGCGCCGATCGCAAATATATTTGTAGGCTGGTTTGCAATTTCTTGGGGAATAGTTCCGATCTTTCAAATTGATATTCCGTGGACAATGCCGCTAATTTTGAGTGCAACGATCAGCACTCATTCAATTATGGGCGGAATACTTCAAATTGTCTGGCTCATAATGGATATTTTCATTTATGCGCCATTTGTGATCACGGCGAATGCTTTAGAGATCAAAGAATAATTATTACATATTAAAAAATTTTTGAGTGTAGCAATTATCACATAAAATAAATTTTTCGTGTGATACAATTCAAAGAAAATTTATATTTTAGGAGAAACTCAAATGGAAAAAATGTTCTGCTATCAATGTCAAGAGACGGCAAGCGGTAAAGGCTGCACTGTCAAAGGTGTCTGTGGAAAAAATTCTGAAGTTGCTGCATTGCAAGATGAATTGATCTATCTCACTAAAAAACTTTGTGCGGCGAAAGTTCAGAATGTAAAAAAGATCGTCACAAGAAATTTGTTTGCAACGATCACGAATGCTAATTTTGATTCTAAAGCGTTGAAGAATTTTATTGACGAAACGAAATCACTTATTCCTAAAGATTTTGAAGTTGACGAAATGATCGGTGTAATGTCGACAGCTGACGAAGATAAGCGCAGTTTAAAAGAATTGATCACTTACGGCTTAAAAGGTATGGCGGCTTATCTCTATCACGCTAATGCACTTGGCTTTGACGACGAATCGATCAATGAATTTATGCAGTCGACGCTTTCAAAATTGCTTGACGATATGGAGATTGATGAACTGATCAAATTAACGCTTGTAACCGGAAAATTTGGCGTTGATGTTATGGCACTTCTTGACAAGGCTAATACTTCAACTTATGGTGATCCGGAAATTACGAAAGTTGATCTTGGCGTAAGAAATAATCCGGCGATTTTGATCAGCGGTCACGATTTTGCTGATCTTGAACAACTTTTGCAACAGACTGAAGACACCGGCGTTGACGTTTACACTCACGGTGAAATGTTACCGGCTCATTATTATCCTAAGTTTAAGAAGTATAAACATTTCGCAGGAAATTATGGAAACGCTTGGCATCTTCAAACAACGGAATTTGAGAAATTTAACGGCGCAATTTTGTTGACGACGAATTGTCTTGTTCCACCTAAGAAGTCTTATATTGATCGTGTTTTCACAACCGGCGTTGTTGGTTTTGAAGGTTGCAAGCATATTGATGAAGTCAACGGCAAAAAAGATTTTTCAGCATTGATCGAACTTGCTAAAAAGTGCAAGCCGCCTGAAGAATTAGAAACCGGTGAGATCGTCGGCGGTTTTGCTCACGAACAAGTTTTCAAAGTTGCTGATAAAGTTGTTGAGGCTGTAAAGAGCGGAGCGATCAAAAAATTTGTTGTAATGGCAGGTTGTGACGGTCGTCAAAAATCTCGTCAATATTATGCTGATTTTGCAAAGGCTTTACCTGAAGATACGATCATTTTGACTGCAGGCTGTGCAAAGTACAAATATATTAAATTGCCGCTCGGTGATATTGGCGGTATTCCGAGAGTCCTCGATGCCGGTCAATGTAATGATTCTTATTCACTTGCATTGATCGCTTTGAAGTTGAAAGAAGTTTTCGGGCTTGACGACGTTAATAAATTGCCGATCGTTTATAATATTGCTTGGTATGAACAGAAAGCCGTGATCGTTTTGCTTGCACTTCTTCATCTCGGTGTTAAAAATATTCATCTTGGTCCGACATTGCCGGCGTTTTTAAGTCCGAACGTTGCAAAAGTTTTAGTTGAGAATTTCGGAATCGGAACGATCTCAGACGTTGACAACGATATTAAATCAATGATCGGTTAAATTATGAAATATGTTAATGTCCTTCGCTATGATTCTATAAAAAATAATTTTGAATCAGCGGAAAATCCTACTTCAATAGAAATTGAGATTGAAATTAAAGTTGACGGTGAAAATGTTGCAAGGCTGAATTGTTCACCGTGTGATATTGAAGATTTAGCCGTTGGATATTTAGCGCAGATCGGAAAAATATATATTCCGCTAATTAAGCCTCAAGATATAAAATTCAGTGCTAAGGAAATTTTGAATTGTGCTGATAAACTTTTATCGGAACTTGCTAAAACTCATTCAATAACTCACGGAGTTCATAGCGGCGTTATATTCGACGGCAAAAATATTTTAGTTTATCGTGAAGATATTGGTCGTCATAATGTCTTTGATAAATTATTTGGCTGGGCGATCAGAAATAAAATTGATCTTTCTGATAAAATGATTATTTTCAGCGGACGTTGTTCAAGTGAAATGATGAATAAAATTTTGCGAATGAATATCTCTACAGTTGCTGCTAAGTCCGTGCCGACAACTTTATCAATCGAAATTGCAAAAAAAGCCGGGATCACTCTCATTGCGAGAATGAATCACGGATCATTTTGCATTTATACTAATCCTCAACGAATAATTAATGATTAAAAATTTTTATAAAATCTGCCGAAGATGGCGGATTTTTTTTATTTCAATCACTATATTTAATTACATCAAGATTAATTCTTTTTTATTTAACTATTTTCTTTTTGATTCTTCAATAGTTTTTTTGATTTCTTCTCTTTGCTCGTCAGTCTCTGCGGCTTTCGTGAGAGTCTCGCCAAGACTTTCAAGAGCAAAGTTATCAGCTTTTTTAAATTCTTCGATCGCCGTTTTTATCTCATCTCTAAAATCTTTCGGCAATGAATTATTTTTCGTCAATGCCTCAAGATATTCAATTTGACAGTCTTCATTCTTTTCAAGAAGTTTATTTTTCTTGTCGTTATCATCGTCATCATATTCTTCATAGTCTTCTTTAGCTTTCAAATATTTTTCGTGCAATTTCTTCTCGTCACTTGAAAGTGAATCTTCATATTCATCAATCGACTTCTCGATCAACTCATCTAATTTTTCACCGCTTTCATATGCCGCTATTCCGCCTTTGACAATATCTTTCATAACCTTTAATGTGTCGAAAAATCCCATATCAAAACGCCTTCTTTCAACAGAATTGAATTGAAAAATTTTTTCGTTGAAATGATATAAAAATTATCTTACAATGTCAACGCTGTCTAAAAAAATCGCAAAAAATTTTCTAAAGTCGATAAAATATTTAAACTGATCAATTAGACTTGCTAAAAATCTCAAAAGTGTTATAATACGAACGAAAACTATATAATAATTTTTATACTACGATAGAGAGAAGTGAAATTTTTAATGGAAGATAGAACTTACGAAAAATTTTTCAGACAAAATCGTTTGCCGCATCTATGGTGTCCCGGTTGTGGTAATGGCATTGCAATGAAAGCGATCGTTCAAGCGATCGAAAAAAAAGATGGCTGGGATCAAAACAACACAATTATTGTCAGCGGTATCGGTTGTTCATCTCGTGCAAGCGGTTATATGGATTTTGACACTTTGCATACTGCGCACGGTCGTGCTATTCCATTTGCAACCGGTATTAAACTTGCAAAGCCTGAATTAAATGTGATCGTCATAACCGGTGATGGTGACTGCACGGCGATCGGTGGAAATCATTTTATTCACGGCTGCAGAAGAAATATTGATTTGACTGTTGTACTTTTCAACAATAATATTTATGGAATGACCGGCGGTCAAGCCTCACCTATGACACCGTTAGGTAAGAAAGCAACGACTGCACCTTATGGATCGATTGATCGTCCGTTTGATGCTTGTCATTTAGCTGAAGCAGCCGGTGCAACTTATGTTGCAAGATCGACAGCGTTTCACGTCCAGCACTTAGTCAAAATGATCAGTGATGGACTTGACAACAAAGGTTTTTCATTCATTGAGGCGTTAGTGCAATGTCCGACGGCTTACGGTCGCAGAAATAAGATCGGTGATCCTGCTAAAATGATGGCGTGGATGAGAGACAATGCTGTAATGAAAAATGCTTGGGATAAATTGCCGGACGATAAAAAGACTGCTGATAAATTTCCGATCGGACTCTTTTATAAAACTGAGGCGATCGATTATGATACAGCTTATGAACAAGTTATTGAACGTGCACACGCTTAACAAAAATATTTTTAATTCAAAGTGCGATTAATGAAAAGATTTTTAACTCAATGCAAAGCTGCAGATGAGTTATTTTTTTGCTTGAATGATCTGCAACGCTTTAAAGTCCAGTGCAGGAAAATTTTTTTTTGCAAAGAAATAATTTGACTAGAAAAATTTTATCGAAACAAATATTTTTCAAATAAAAAATTTTTTCAGTATTGGAGGCTTGAAATTGAAAGGCAAATTAATATTAGAAGACGGAACAATTTTTAGAGGACAAATTTTTGGCGGATCAAATCAGACGGCAACAGGTGAAGTTGTTTTTAATACCGGTATGACAGGCTATCAAGAAATTTTAACTGATTCTTCATACTGCAGACAAATTGTAACGTTGACTTATCCATTGATCGGCAATTACGGCACGGCGAAAATTTTTGATCAATCAACAAAATCATACGTCGGCGGACTTGTAATCGGTGAACTTTGTGATAACGGCAGTAATTGGCAAATGGAAAAATCGCTGATTGATTATCTTTCGATCTATAAAATTCCTTGTCTGTTTGATGTTGATACTCGTGCTGTTACGAAAAAAATTCGTTCAGCGGGAACTATGAAAGGTATTATTGTTTCTGAATACACTTCACAAGCTACGATTGATGAAATGATGAACTTACCGATCAAAAGAGATGTTGTTTACGAAGTTACGACTTCAGACACTTACACGATCGGTTCTGAAGATGATGATGCGCCATTCGTTGTTGCAATGGATTTCGGCGTTAAGCAAAATATCCTTGATTCACTTTTGCGACTCGGCTGCAAATTAACTGTTGTACCTGCGTCGACACCGGCTAGTGATATTTTAGAAATGAATCCCGACGGAATTTTTTTATCAAATGGTCCGGGCGATCCAAAAGATGTTCCTGACATTATTGACGAAGTTGAAAAATTGATCGGAAAGAAACCTATGTTCGGAATTTGTTTAGGTCATCAACTGATCGCTTTAGCACTTGGAGCTGATACTTATAAATTGAAATTCGGACATCGTGGAGCGAATCAGCCTGTTAAAAATATCAAAACCGGTCGAGTTTACATTTCTTCACAAAATCACGGTTATGCAGTCGATGAAAGATCATTGAGAAAATTACCGCTTGAAGTTACTTACACTTCAGTCAATGACGGAACGATTGAAGGTTTAAGACATAAAAAATTGCCGATCTATTCAGTACAATATCACCCGGAAGCCTCACCCGGTCCGGATGATAATCTTTATCTCTTTGATGAGTTCATTCAAATGATGAAGAAGTGATTAATATGCAAGATGATGAAATTCGCTGGAAAGTAACCGATCCGCTCGGTAATGAAATTGTTTTGTACAAAGACACTTTTGTTGAGCATATTATTGGTGATCATGCTAATAAAGATGCTGAGGTTCGCAGATTAATTGAAGATCAAGTTAAATTTGTTCTGCAATCACCATATTTCATTATAAAAGATCAAAAAAATCCTAATCGTTGGAAATATTTAGGTTTAGTTGAAGTTCCACAAGAGGATCAAAAAATTAAAACTGTTGGAATAATTATTGAAATAGAAAAAGAGCCTTTTAATATTATTACTTGGTATGCACGTCGAGTTATGGACGAATTAGTTATAAATGGAGGAATGATTTATGCCGCAAATAAATGTAGGTAAAGAACATCCTGTTTATAAATATGATAAAAGACATGACGTTATGCACGTTCATTACGCTGATCGCTGGAACTCTTCAGTAATTGAAGATTATCCGGGCATTTTGGTGCATTACGATGATACAACTAACGAATGCACAGGCTTTACAGTTATGGATTATAAAAGTCAAAAACCTAATCTCAAAAAGTATTATCCTAATGATTTTGCAGAGTTGCCAGACGAACCATAAACAATTAGGAATTAGAAATTCGGAATGCGGAATTTTAATAATAAATCATTCCGAATTACGCATTCCTAATTCTGAATTAAATTAACGAGGTGATTTATAAAGTGCCGAAGAAAAAAAATTTAAACAAAGTAATGGTTATAGGAAGCGGACCAATAATTATAGGTCAAGCCGCAGAATTTGATTATGCAGGAAGTCAAGCCTGTCGATCACTAAAGGAAGAAGGCTTGAAAGTTGTTCTTGTAAATTCTAATCCTGCAACGATAATGACAGATGCTAATATTGCCGATAGAGTTTACATTGAACCGTTGACGGTTGATTTTTTAACAGCGATAATTCAAAAGGAACGTCCGGACGGACTTTTAGCGACACTTGGCGGTCAAGCCGGTTTAAATTTAGCTGTACAGCTTGCAGAGAGTGGAGCACTTGAGAAATATAACGTTGAATTGTTAGGCACGCCGTTAGATGCGATCAAGAAAGCTGAAGATCGTGAACTTTTCAAAGAGACAATGCAAAAGATCGGTGAGCCTATACCGGAGTCAGCGATCGTTGAAGATGTACACGGCGCAGTTGATTTTGCAAATTCGATCGGTTATCCGATAATTGTTCGTCCGGCTTATACACTCGGCGGCACCGGCGGCGGAATTGCAGAGAATGAAGAAGAACTGATCGAAATAGTTATAAAAGGTCTCAAGTTTTCAATGATCGGACAAGTTTTAATTGAAAGAAGTGTTGCCGGCTGGAAAGAAATTGAATATGAAGTTATGCGTGACGGTCACGATAACTGCATAACCGTTTGTAATATGGAAAATATTGATCCTGTTGGAGTGCATACCGGTGATTCGATCGTTATTGCTCCGTCTCAAACTCTTAACGATCACGAATATCAAATGTTGAGAACGGCTTCATTGAAAATTATTCGTGCTTTAGGTATTGAAGGCGGTTGCAATGCACAATTTGCACTTGATCCGAACAGTCAGAAATATTACGTCATTGAAGTTAATCCTCGTGTAAGTCGTTCCTCAGCTTTAGCATCAAAGGCTACAGGTTACCCGATCGCTAAAGTTTCTGCGAAAATTGCGATCGGTTATACTCTTGACGAGATCACTAATGCTGTAACACACAAGACAAAAGCCTGTTTTGAGCCTGCGCTGGATTATTGCGTTGTTAAAATTCCTCGTTTTCCGTTTGATAAATTTGTTTACGCTGATAAGACTTTAGGAACGCAGATGAAGGCAACCGGCGAAGTTATGAGTATTGATCGCTGTTTTGAAGGTGCATTGTTAAAAGCTGTTCGCTCGCTTGAAATCGGTGTTAATCGTCTTCACCTTGAAAAAATGGACGATTGGTCTAATGAAAAATTGCGCAGTCGTTTAAGTCGCTGCAATGATGAAAGAATTTTTGTTATTGCTGAGGCTTTTCGTCGTGGAGCCGCAACGATTGATGAAATTTATGAGATCACAAAGATCGATCGTTGGTTTCTCTACAAGATTAAAGCGATTTCCGATCTTGAAAGAAAAATTTCACGTGAAGATTTAACGCCAAAACTTTTACGTCAAGCAAAATATCTCGGACTTGCTGATATTTCGATCGCTGAACTTACAGGTAAATCAGTTGACGCTGTTCGATCAATGAGACTTCAACAAAATATTTTGCCTATGTATAAAATGGTTGATACTTGCGCCGCTGAATTTGAAGCAATGACTCCATATTATTATTCAACGTTTAGAGCTGAAGTTGATGAGGTTGAAGTGTCTAATAATCGAAAAGTGATCGTTTTAGGCAGTGGTCCGATCAGAATAGGTCAAGGCGTTGAATTTGATTATTGCAGTGTCCATAGTGTTTGGGCACTTCGTGAAATGGGTATTGAGGCGATCATTATTAATAATAATCCTGAAACCGTTTCAACTGACTTTGATATTTCCGATCGTCTCTATTTTGAACCGTTGACAACTGAAGACGTTTTGAACATTATCGATAAGGAAAAGCCTGAAGGTGTAATTGTACAATTCGGCGGTCAGACGGCGATCAATTTAGCGGCAAGTTTAGCTGAAGCCGGTGTAAAAGTTTTCGGTACTTCAGTTGATAATATCGATCGTGCTGAAGATCGTGAACGTTTCGACGAAGTTTTAACTGAAGTACAAATTCCACGTCCGAAAGGAATTTCAGTTACAAATCTTGAAGATGCTATTAACGGTGCAGCTGAGATCGGTTATCCTGTAATGGTTCGTCCGTCATATGTTCTTGGCGGTCGTGCAATGGAAATTGTTTATAATGAAGACGAATTGAAAGATTATATGAGCCGTGCAGTTAAAGTTACGCCTGATCACCCGGTTTTAGTTGATCGTTATATGATGGGCACTGAAGTTGAAGTTGATGCAATTTCTGACGGCGTTGACGTTGTGATACCCGGAATTATGGAACACGTTGAACGCGCCGGAGTCCATAGCGGTGATTCGATCGCCGTTTATCCTCCGCAGACTTTACCAGCGAAAATTATTTATACGATCACTGATTATACGAAACGACTTGCAACAACTCTTCACGTCAAAGGACTTTTAAATATTCAATATGTTGTTGCTAATGGTCAAGTTTATGTTATCGAAGTTAATCCACGATCAAGCCGAACAGTTCCATTTTTGAGTAAAGTAACGAATATCAAAATGGTCAACATTGCTACTAGAGTTGCTCTCGGTGCAACATTAAAAGAACTCGGCTATTACAGTGGACTTGTTGAGCCGCGTCCTTATGTTGCCGTTAAAGCTCCGGTTTTCAGTTTTGCTAAAATGCAGGACGTTGATATTTCGCTTGGTCCGGAAATGAAATCAACCGGTGAAGTTATGGGAATTGATTATCATTATGCAAGAGCACTTTATAAAGCGATCACCGGTGCCGGAATGAATATTCCTATGCACGGCTGTATATTATTCACTGTTGCTGACAAGGACAAAGAAGAATTGAAACAACTTGCTAAGGCTTATTCGGAACTTGGATTTAATATCGTTGCAACTGAAGGCACGGCGAAAGCGATCAGATCAGTTGGTATTGATGCGGATATTGTTGGAAAAGTTCACGAAAGATCAACTGATATTATTCAAATGATCAAGCTCGGAAAAATTCATATGGTTATTAATACTCTCACTCAAGGCAAGCACATTGCAAAAGACGGTTTCAGAATCAGACGTGCAACTGTGGAACACGGTATTGCTTGCTTGACAAGTTTAGATACTGCTTGGGAAGTTTTAAGAGTGTTATCATTTATGCGTGATCGTCGTCTCGTTTATAGTCTTGCACTTCAAGATTATGTTGGCGGCGGTGACGAACTTGCATAATGAATTTCGATCTGGGTAACGGCTTATGCAATTATTTGCTTTGCTGATTATGAGAGGCAAAACGATCGACAAAACGATTTATACTCTTGCGATCTCAATTATAAATTTGTATTTTGCCTTGCAACTTGTATTGTGATAATGATTAGCTGATTTGCCTATATAGAAAAGCCCACGTTTTTGTGGGCTTTTTAAATTGCAAGAATGGAGGAGTGCAAAATGGTAGTTAAGTGTTTGAAATGTGGAAGTCCTGAAGTTGTTTTGACGGCTAAGGTTGATGTTGATTTTCAATTTGACAAAAAAGGTGGCATTGTACTTAATAATGATGTTAAGGACGAGATTTATTGGGATGTGGAGTATGGATCAACTTCAGTCGTCTGTGAATGTACAATATGTGGTAAACATTTCAGTTATGATCAGTGGAGAGAATCATTGCAACAAAAAGAAGGAAATGATGAAATTTTTGAATTGAATAAAGACGTGACAAAAAGAGATGAGATAATCTTTGGAAATTATGATCGAAAGTCTTATGTTGGTGGTGTTCGCAGATTTGAAGATTTGAGTCTTGAAAAATTGAGACAGTTAGTCGATCTGAAATTCATTGATTTGGAAGAATATCATAATAGCAGTCCGACTGTTCGTGAGTTTATTGAATT
>JAFUZV010000237.1 GCA_017476425.1 Selenomonadaceae bacterium | reverse complement strand
ATGAAATTATTAACATTCGTCCTGCTATGATGAGTTTCAGTATTTATTCCGGCATTCCTGAAGAACACGACGAAATTACCGGAATAAAGGGTTCTTTCAAAAAGACATTGGAAACGCTGAAAAAAGTTAAAAGTGCGGGAATAATGATAACAGTGAAAACACCTGTTATGACTCCAACTTTAAAAGGGTTTCCTGCTATTCAAGAATTATGTGAAGAACTCGATGTTCGGTCGGAAATTTCATATTTTATTTGTGCTACGAATCGTGGAAACATTTCTCCAACTAAATTGCGTTTAGGTAATGTTGAAAAGTATAAGCAACTTATGAAAATTGCACGGCGCAACAAAGAATTGTATGTGCCTCAACCACGAGATATTAAAGGAGCAATATGTGGTGCGGGAACTCTTTCTTTGAGTGTTAATCCTTATGGTGAAGTTTTCCCTTGCAACGGTTTTAATTATTTGCTCGGAAACATTAAAGATACACCGATTAACGAAATTTGGAATGGTGAAGCACTTAATAAACTTTATCAATTAAAATTTGAACAACTCGGTGATAAATGTGTAAATTGCAAATGGCGTGATGATTGCCTCTATTGTTTGGGAAGTGCACTTGCAGAAAATGGAGATATTTTTATTCCTGTTGAAGAGAGTTGCAAAATTGCTCGTGCAAATTATGAGTTTCGTTTGGAAAGTTTGCAATAAAATTCTAAATCAAAGCATATTAAAAATATATCTTAATGGATGTGCGTTAAATTTGTGCAATTATTAAAAAGCTACCTTACCGATGATTTTAAAGTCGGCAGGTAGTTTTATTTATATTAAGTCATAAAAATATAAAAACTTTTTGAATGGAGAATCAACAAATGAAAATTGATCTTTCAGCTTATTTGATAGTCGGTCCGGAAAATGTGAATGTTCGATCGATTGAAGAAATTATTACTTCTTCGATCAAAGCCGGTTTCACTTGCCTGCAACTTCGATCAAAAATTTCTTCTGCAAAAGAAATGATCGAATTAGCCGATCGCTGTGCAAAAATTATTTCTGATCTAAATGCAAGTGATCACGTTGCATTGATTATTAACGATCGGCTTGATATTGTGCTTGAGGCTCGTGAAATGAATATCAAAGTTGACGGCGTTCACGTTGGACAAAACGATATATCGCCTGAAATTTGCAGAAAATATTTAGGCGACGATGCGATTGTTGGATTTACTCCAAAAAAAATAAATATGATCGACTACGTTAAAAATTATGATTTAAGTGTAGTTGATTATCTTGGAGTCGGACCGTTTCACATTTCGATTAGTAAGCCTGATGCAGGTCGTCAAGTTGATGGTTCGGTGATCACTCGAACGATTGAAGAGATCAGCGAAGTTAAAAAAATTAGTCCTGTGCCTGTGATTGTTGGCGGCGGTGTTACAATTAAAGATTTACCGATACTTAAAAAGATCGGTGTTGATGGATTTTTTGTGATCTCTGCGGTTGCCGGTGCTGATGATCCATATCTTGTAGCGAAAAATCTTGTTGAATGTTGGAGAAATTCAAAGTAAAGTTGAATTTAATGATCGAAAAGTTTTTTGTAATGATCGGCGATCTCTTTTAATTCTTCATCACTAAATGAAATTTCAATACTCAAGCCGCCGCCGATCTCCACTTCTTCAATAAAATATCTATAACCGGACTCCGCAAGCGTAACGTGACGATTGATTATAAATTTGCCGGCATCCGATCGTAATTTTTTTGGATAATTATTCGCTAAAAATTTCATCTGCTCAATATACTTTTCTCTTATTCCGACAGGTCTAATTGATCCGCTTGCATTCTTCATAAACGACGGCACATCTAAAATATTTGCCGTTGAATTTTCGATCGGTTTTGGAATTTCGATCGTTGACGGCTCATTAATAATTTTAATCGACGGCTTATCAATCACTGGTTTAATCGTCGGCTGCTCAACAGGTAAAATTTTTTTCGGCGGATCATTTTCGACGATCTCAATGCTCATATTGATATTAAGAATCCCGGCACTTTGAAAAATTTCTCTTATCGCCTTGACTATCTCCAGCGGCGTACGATTTACTTCAAGATATAAAATTGTGCTGATTCTCTTCGGTTCTTTCATATCGATCGTTGTCGTCCGCAAATATAATTCTCTCAACGGGTCTTTGCTGACGAGTGAATTTATAACTTCAGGATATTCAATGTAAAGCGTTTTGACTGCGGCATAAAATAATTCTTGCCACGAGTTAACAGCGTATCTTCCAAAGTAGATCAATGCAACGGGCTTATCTGAATTTTTTATTCCGTCGCGTCCGATATTTATTATCACTTTGCTCGCTCCATAATAAAGGGCTAAGGTCTAAGGGCGCAGGTCTAAGATCATTCAGCCCTAAGCCTTCAGCCCTAAGCCCTTTTAATCATTCGTATAAGTCACGCAAGATTTTGGTGATTCGTAAACTCTGATCGCTTTTAATTTCGATTTCGACTTTGAAAAAATTTCTGACGCTGATAACTTTTCAAAAATAATTTGTGCAAGATTTTCAGCAGTCGGATTTTTTTTTGCAAAAATTTCAAGCTCATTCAAATATCTGTGATCCAACTCATCAAGCACAGAATTTAATTCAGACTTCAAAATTTTAAAATCGATCAACATTCCAAGTTCATCAAGCTCACGACCTTCAACGATTGCCTCAACTGACCAATTATGACCGTGAAGTCGCTGACATTTGCCATTATAACCGTTGATCTGATGAGCCGCCTCAAATTCTGCTTTAACTGTCAATTCAAACAAATCTCAACACCTCATCAATTCGGATCAAATTTCTTTTCAACGGACTCAAGAATTGAATCACGTCTTAATTTCGACGCTGTGAAATAATCGTGAATCTTTTGACGATCACCATTTTCGATAGCGTTGATCACTTCGTCAAAAATATTTTTCATATCACGAAGATTATTAGCGATCGCCTCGCCGTTCGTCATACAAATATCAGCCCACATATCAGCATTTGACGATGCAATTCTAGTCGTATCCTTGAATCCACCGCCGATCAATTTAATGCAAGAATCAAGATCATCTCCGGCACGATTAAGCAAAGTAACTAAAGCCGCCGCTGTAACGTGAGGAACGTGACTTATTATCGAGGCGCAACGATCGTGCTTTTCAATGTCAAGCGTTGTAAAATTCGCCTCTGTTAATTTCAAAACGTTTATCAATTTTTCTTGAATTTCGATCGGTGCATTAGTATTTTCAATGATAACATAAGCCTTATTTTTGAAAAGATCTTTTTTCGCCGCAGAAACGCCGCTTAATTCTCTACCGGTCATAGGATGCCCGGCAATATAATAAATATTCTCCGGCAAAATTTCTTTCAACTGATCAAAAATAAATTTCTTCGTGCTGCCTGCATCAGTTAAAATACAACCGGCTTTCAAGAACGGCAAAATTTTTTTAACCATTGGAACGATCTGCAAAACCGGCGGCGATAAAAAAATTATATCAGCGTCCTTAACGACTGATTCAATGTCTGCACTTGCATAATCAACTGCGCCGAGTTCCATTGCTAAATTCATTGATTTTTGCGTGCGGCATAGTCCCGTTATGTAAATCTTATCGCCTAATTTATCTTTGAGACAAAGCCCGAGCGATCCGCCGATCAATCCAACGCCTATTATTGCAAGTTTTATTTTTTCATCATTCATAATTAATTCCTAATTAATTCCGAATTCCTCATTCCGAATTCCTAATTAAATTTTCCTTCCCATAATTTCAGCGATCGCTTTTAATTCTTCCATTAATCTTGCAAAATTCTTAGGCTTGAGAGATTGATCGCCGTCAGAAAGTGCAATTTCAGGATTAGGATGAACTTCAATTATTAAACCGTCACAACCTGCAGCAACTGCCGCTCTTGCCATAGGTTTAACCATTTGCCAGCGTCCTGTGCCGTGACTAGGATCAACAATGATAGGCAAATGTGAAAGTTCTTTGATCGCCGCTACTGCTGATAAGTCAAGCGTATTTCTTGTAAACGTTTCAAAAGTTCTAATTCCGCGTTCACAGAAAATAACTTGCTCATTTCCGCCGGTCATAATGTATTCAGCGGCATTAAGCCATTCGCTGATCGTTGCAGAAAGTCCACGCTTGAGAAGTACAGGCTTTTTAGATTTGCCGAGTGCTTTTAACATTTGAAAGTTTTGCATATTCCTTGCACCGACTTGAATGACATCAGAATAATTTTCAATCAATGCAATATCATCTTTGTCGACAACTTCAGTTATAACTTTAAGATCGTTTTCATCAGCGGCTTGACGCAAAAGTTTTAAACCTTCTTCACCGAGTCCTTGAAAATCATATGGTGAAGTACGAGGCTTAAAAGCACCGCCACGCAAGAATTTTGCACCGGCAGATTTAACAGCCCTAGCCGCCTCACGAAGTTGATCAAGACTTTCAACGCTGCAAGGTCCCGCCATTACAACAAGTTCATCGCCGCCGATCTCAATGTCACCAACATTAATGATCGTATTCTGCGGATGAAAATTTCGACTGACCATTTTATATTTTTCAGTGATTCTAATAGTTTTTTCAACGCCTTCCATCATATTCATTTCAAGATTAGCGATTGTCTTTTTATCACCTATCACGCCGACGATTGTAACTTCTTCACCTTCGGAAAGATGAGCACGAAGTCCAAGCGTTTCAAGTTTTTTGACGACGTTATTTAAATTATCTTTTGTCGCCGTCGGTTTCATTACGATTATCATAAAATTTTCAACTCCAATCAAAACAATTAAAAAAATTTTCGTGAACGCAGGATATTTTATCACGAATCAGAAATTTTTTATATAAAAATTTTTTGAGGTGAAATGTTATGAAGAGCAACATAATTTTGATCGGCTTTATGGGCACAGGCAAGACGAGCATCGGAAAAATTCTTGCAACGAAACTCGGCTGTGCTTTCGTCGATCTAGATCATAAAATTGAATCTGATCACAAAATGAAAATCCCGGAGATTTTTAAAAAGTTCGGTGAAGATCATTTCAGAAAACTTGAAAAGCAAGCCGTCAAG
>JAFUZV010000236.1 GCA_017476425.1 Selenomonadaceae bacterium | reverse complement strand
TAGCAGTTGTGCCGTTGATAGTCCATTTTGGCTTATCTTGAGAAGTACCGCCGGAAGTGCCTCCACCACCACTGGAAGTGCCTCCGCCACCAGAAGAAGTACCGCCACCACTTGACGAACCACCACCATTAGAAGAACCACCGCCGGAAGTGCCGCCACTGCCACCACTAGTAACAGTGTTGTAGTAAAGCGTAGAACCATTGATAATCCAGCCGGACGAATTAGAAGTGCCCTTTGTAACGTCGTTTGCAAGTGCTAAGTTATAACCATCACTAATATTGATAGTAGAACTACCTAAAACTGACGCTGAAAGTGTAACAGTATTACCGTTAAGACTAATACCACTAGCAGGTGCTCCACTCTTAAGACCAGTAACAGTAACAATTGTATTGCCGCCACTTGCCGAATTATAACTGATCGATTTTGAATCGCTTGACAAAGTATAACCGGCAGAAGTGCTTGCTGATTTATAAGTTGCCGTTGTTCCACTTATTGACCAAGCCGCTGCTGTCGTTGAAGGTTTACTGACATTAGAGGCAAGTGCTAATTTATAATCACCGCTGATTGAAACAGCTGACGTGCCCAAAGCATTTACATTAAGTGTAACAACATCATTATTAAGACTAATATCATTAACCGTAACGCCATTTTTTAAACCGGTAATTGTGATCAAATCACTATAAGCAGCAGTTGTTCCATCAATTTTCCACTTAGGTGTTCCATCAATTTCCGAAATACTACCATCAGAATTTTGAATTGTTACAAGTTTATATTTAGCATCAAGAAGAGTCATTGAACCTGTACCAATATTAATGATTAGATCATTATTACTAATTATTGTATCTGAGATAGTGCCTTCTATTATATGAATTGTGTCATTTGAACTGTAATTTTGAATAATATCTTTTCCATCACCATTAGTATATTCAAAGACATCACCATATGTTGCAGAGGCGTTGATCGTGTCATCACCAGTGCCGCCAACAATAGTAACATTTTTATCAACACTGACGATCGAATCATTACCGCTACCACCATTGACACTGACATTTACATTCGGTGAAGTATAACGTTTATCGCCAACTTTAATTGTATCATTGCCTTCGCCACCGTTGATTGTCACGTCGTTGACATCAGTCATTTCGATATAATCATTACCTTCACCGCCTTCAATAGTAGCGTTTCTGGAATCATAACCTTGAAATTGAATTCTATCATTACCAGCACCACCATTAAGGCTTATATTGGAGTATGAACTGGTGATATAGTCGTTACCTTCACCGCCGTTGATTGTTACATTGTTTCCACCAATTAACGCTTCATTTTCTATGGTATCGTTACCATCTCCTCCATTAAGGACAATATTTGTAGCGTGATTGGAACCAT
This sequence comes from Selenomonadaceae bacterium, assembly GCA_017476425.1. Classification (GTDB taxonomy): domain Bacteria; phylum Bacillota; class Negativicutes; order Selenomonadales; family Selenomonadaceae; genus Quinella. Next base: position 3,697 of record JAFUZV010000236.1, on the reverse strand, counting down.
AGAAACTATTGGTCATTGAATCGTTGCCGGCACCACCGTTGACAGTAACATTATCTGCAATGTTTAAAAGATAGTCACTACCGTCGCCGCCATTAAGAACGACATTTTCACGATCGCTATAGACATAATGATCGGTATCATCAACAGCGTCTTTATTATAAACAAGTTTAAATTTACGATTTCCAACGAATTGAGTTACAGAATCATTATCTTGATCAAACCAGAAATTGAGATATTCAAGATTTGCAGCATCTTTAAAAACTGCAGAACTCATTCCAAGATCAAATGTAAGATCATTGCCGGATTTGGTTATGCTGTTAATTTTGCCCCACTGAAATGCAAAAGTATCATTTGTTCCAAAACCGGTAATAACATCTGAGCCTTTTAAACTTCCCATATGTGCAAATACTTCAGCATAATCAGAACCGATCAAAGTATTCTTTCCTGCACCGCCGTTAAGTGTGACACCTTCAGCAAAGTTTTCAATCGTATCATTTCCAGAAAGTGCATTAATCGAAACATTAGCATCATAATTAATAATGTAGTCGTCGCCTTCGGTTGGTAACGTTTTAACAGTGATCGTGAAGATTGAATTTGTATTGCTAATGGAATAAGTTTTATTATCGTCATCAGTCTTAATGATCTCAACATTAGAAATTGTTACGCCGTCATCAAGATTATCATTTAATGTCAAAGTTGCTTGATTAGAAATATTTGCATTCGATCCAAGATTGATTGTCAATTTATCATCGCTGAATGTTGCTGTTGCATTATCACCAAAACTGCCTTCGTTAAGTGTCAATGTCAAAAGTGATTTCGTTTCAGTTGACGGTTCAGCATAAGTAACCGTTGAATCAGTAACAGTAACACTTGACGAAGTTATAATTTCGCCGTTAAGAGTGATCACCTTATCAGAAATTGTAGAATTTGCAGCAGTCGTCTCAGTAACAGCATTAACGTTTGTTACATTCCAAGTTGCACCGTTAAGTTCAGCCGTGCCGCTTGCATTAAGAAGATCAACGATTGATTTACCATCAGCGAAAGAAATTTGATTTTCATTGACGGTAAGAATTTCATTAATATTTTCAGCAGTAATATTGGATTTAAAACCACTGACAGTTAAAGTAATTTCGCCGTAAGTTGCAACATTTCCGTTGATTGACCAGCTTGGATTATCAACATAACCGAGCAAATTACCGAGAGTTGTCTGTGTACCATTATTGTCGACAACTAAATTCTTAATATCTTCAGCAGTTTTATCGCCGGTTAATGTAATAGTTACATTTTTATTGTCTGAGTAATTGACAGTCAAGACCTTTTTTGAATCATCAGCATTAATTTTACTAACGGTTTTTTTGAAACCAAGAACATCGTTATCATTGCCGAGATCAGCAAGTGTAAGACCAATTAAATCTGTACCAACGTAAATAGTATCTTCACCAAGTCCGCCGGTGATGGTGTTATCATTATTATTGTCACCATTAGTAATAACATTGATTATATCGTTGCCACTGGTACCCTTTACTTTCCAAGTCCAATTTTGTGAACTATTTACATTAATTTTTTGAAATAATGAATTATCGTCATTTGCTTCATAAACAAAGGTGTTAGTAAGTTCATTACTTTGGTTTGTAGTTCCAATGATTTTTGTAAACTCTTGATAATACGAACCTTCAATTATGGTGTCCTCATAGATAGTTGAGTTGAATCTCCTAAGGGTATTTGCCATAAATGTTCTTGTAAAATTACCCAAATTTATTGTACTAATTCCAAGTAGACCATACAGACTCAATTCAACATTAGATGATTTAGTTGGCAGATAGACATTAGCAAGATCGTTTGAGGATTGAAAGAATAAATCAAAATTATTATAAGAAATTTTAATACTTCCATCATCGTTAATTGTTGATGACAATGTTGCATCAGTATTAACACCACCATTGAAGTTGATAGTATCATTGTCACTTAAAGCATTAGTGAAAGTGACCTGCTTAACTGAATCGTCAGCAACTTTGAAATAATTAGCACCGCCATTATCAGTGATAGTAGTATTGTTGCCTTTGATATTAATCGTATCATTTCCTGAACCGGTAATAATTGAATCAGCGGCAGTTGTGCCGTTAATTTTCCAGTTACCATTATCACCGGATGCGTCGATAGTCTGAGCATTATTAGAACGTGCAGTGTAAATATGATCTTTAGAATATCCCACTAATTCACTATTTTCAGATTTAGCAGCTGCAGCAATTTGATTTTCGCCGGTAACATAATAGGCTTGATTTTCACCAGAAAGTTTAACAATAGCTGATGGAGGATTAGGATTTGTGCCAGTCTGATTAGCAAGCCAACGCAAGAAGAGATATCCGCCGGCATAAGGATATTCATCGTTACCATTAGAAACTTGATTTGAATTAATGAGATTAAGATTAACAAAATTATAAATCAACGAACTCTTAGGATTTTCAGATTTATTAATAGAATTATTTAATAGCGTAGTTATAGCCCCAATACGTTCATCGTCAATACCGTGAGTGAGTTCCGCCATACCTTCTTTGATAAACATAGGTAATTGACTCATATAATCGACATTAACGCCCATAATAGCGTGATGCATTTCGTGAGCTAATGTACGATCAAGATAGCCTGCACCTTCAACAGTAACTTGACCATTAATCGGATCAGTTGAAATGTCGTTGTAATATTTCATATTTATGTTGAGTTGTAAAGAAGCGGTTCTTCCAATGTCAGACCAAGAAGATCGAGATATGGCTGCCAAAGTTGTAGTATCTTTATTTTGAAAATTAACAGTTATGCTATTAGGGGCGGAATATGTAGAATTATATGTGTAACCATTATAAGTTACAGATATATTACGAGTATCATAACCAAGACCATAACTTTCTTCATTGATTTTGATTGATTCTTTGAGCCACCACTTGTAAAGACCAGCAAGAATATCTTTTTCGCCTTTTTCAAGATCGTTGTAAGAAGTAATTTCAGTAGTACCACTAGAAGTTTCACGCTGCACTTTAACAACAGAGAGCCCGCGAGCTGAAAAATATAATTCTTCTGGTGACCAAGAATCAACCTTGCCAAGCATATTTGTTGAGGTTGTTGATTGAAAATCTCCTGCACCATTGTTAAATTTGAAATAACCTTCAGTTGTGTTTACGTCGTCAAGATTAATTGTTGCAACTTCTTCACCGGTATATTGTCCGCTAAGTTTGACTGTCTTCAATTTACTTTTTTTAGTTGAAGGTGTTAAAGTTGGTTGAGTTTCTTCAATTTTAGGCGGATTGTCAATCGCAACTCGACCTTCACCATCATCAAATAATTCTACGTCATTGATCGTATAAGAAACATTACCATCATTCTTACCGTTAAAATTATCATCCTCAATAAAATTACCAGTACGAACATTATTATTTCTAGTATAAATTAAAGCCTCAATATCATTAATAACAGTACTTTCAGTAGAGTAATTTTCAATACCATCTGCAAAATTAATTTGTTCCGCGTCTTTAGCAATGATAACTTTATCAACACCAGAAGCCACGCTGACAATATCATTGCCGTTACCTGTGAGAATCGTTGCATTTTTGCCGTGAACTTCAATATAATCGTCGCCATAACCTGAATTAATCGAATCTTCACCGCCGGAAATTATAGAATCTGAATGCTCTGTTGACTCAACTAT
>JAFUZV010000235.1 GCA_017476425.1 Selenomonadaceae bacterium | reverse complement strand
ATCATTAACAACATCAAGAACGTCAACGATAGCTTTTGAATTAGTTTCGCCAGATTTATCAACAGCGTCAAAAAGCCCTTGAATCGGATCGCCGTTAATCGTTGCATTTTTGTGAAAAGCAGGTTTCATAATTTCACTGCCTTTGTTGCCGCCGTCAATGTACATTTGTACAACTTTTCTAATTTCCTCGTAATCTTTAATAGAAATATTTTTCATAATAAATCCTCCTCAAAATCTGTATTTTATTGATTTAATCACATATCGAATCAAATAAAAATATCTGTCGATTTGTGAAGAAATTTCTCTTCAAAGACTGTTTCCACCAACTTTTTTACCAAGTTCATAAGCCTGATTTAATTCTTTATGATCCTTTATATCGCCAACTTTCATAACGCCACCGGCTAAAATATGTCCTAAATCAGTCCAGCCGAGATGTTTCATCAAATTTTGATAATATTGCAAAGCGTCATCGAATCCATAACCTTCGGCAGCCATCAACAAAACTGATTCTTTTTTCGGATTTCGATAATTTGGATCACATTCGGCGACAGCAAAAAGTCTGTCAAAAACTGTGCGAAGTTGCCCGCTGAAATTCCAGTAATAAATCGGAGTTGCAAGCACAACTAAATCAGCCTCACGATAAACAGGATAAATTTTGTCCATATCATCTTTTTGAACGCAAGGACTATCAAAATTTTTTCCGCCGCCGAAACAACCTTTGCAACCGTGAATATTCATTTTATCAAGCTGAAAAATTTTAACTTCACAGCCAATTTCTTCAGCTCCGCGAGCAAATTCATTGACGAGCGCAGAAGTATTTCCCTTAATTCGCGGACTTCCATTCAAAATAATAATTTTTTTGCTCAAATTAAACTCTCCTTTGACAAAATTTTTCATACGCAATAAAATTATAGCAATAATTTTACTTTTGACAAGTACTTACATTTAGGAGAGTGTAAAAATGAATCGTTGCATATCAGATGAAAATTTTGAGAATACTGGAATGAATTACACTTTGTCGTTGATTAGCGGAAAATATAAAATTCGTATTCTTTACGCGCTTATGGAATTTAAAATTGTAAGATTTAATGAAATGAAGCGTTATCTCGGTGGAATATCTTATAAAAGTTTGAGTCAAACACTTAAAGAGCTTGAAAGGGATAATTTAATAAATCGCAAAGAATATCCGCAAATTCCGCCAAAAGTTGAATATTCTCTCACTGAAATTGGTAAATCTTTAATTCCAATTCTTGATAGTCTTTGTGAATGGGGAGATAATCATAAAATTCAATAAAAAATACGCTCAAATGGATTGTAAAATTTCCAAATGGCGCAAAAAATCGTTGAAATTGATAAAATCAATCAAATAAATTTTAATCCATATAAGGACACCAATTTCTATTTCCGTGACAATGAGGGCAAAAATCACAAGCTGCTCCGCCCGTTCTATATTGGCGACCTTCGCCTTCCTGAAGAACATAATTTGATTGCTTGTAACCATTACGAGAAATTTTCATTGGCTTATGACAAATTGGACATTTTTTAATTTTTTTGTTATTCGTAACGAATACAACATTGCAAAATATACAGCGATTTCTTATTGCCAAAAAATCATCTCCTAAATTTTAATTAATGAATAATTCTATAAAAAAAATAAAAATCCTATCAAATGAGGTGAAATTAATGACAAAAGTAGATTTGAGACTAAACGAACTCGAATCAGAAAGTATTTACATTTTGCGTGAAGCATACAAAAAACTAGGAAAACTTGGAATGTTGTGGTCAATCGGTAAAGATTCAACAGTTTTGTTGTGGCTTGCTCAAAAAGCATTTTTCGGACACGTTCCATTTCCATTTATTCACGTTGACACTTTGCGAAAAATCCCTGCAATGATTGAATATCGTGATAAAGTAGCAAAAGAACTCGGAATAAAATTGATAGTCCACACGAATTGGGACGCAGTGAAAGCCGGAGCAGGACCTCATCTCGGTCGTCTTGAGTGCTGTAAATTGTTAAAAACCGAAGGATTAAAGCAAGTTGTCAAAAATTATGGATTTGACGGTTTAATTGTCGGCGTGCGTCGTGATGAAGAAGGTTCACGATCAAAAGAAAGAGTTTTCAGCGAAAGAAACGAATCAGACGCTTGGGATTATACAAATCAGCCGCCGGAACTTTGGAATCAATTCAAAACGGATTTTCCGAAAGGTCATCACATTCGAGTGCATCCTATTTTATCGTGGACTGAGTTGGATATTTGGCAATATATTCGCCGTGAACAAATTCCGATAATTGATTTATATTTTGCGAAAAATGGCAAGCGTTACAGAAGTTTAGGCTGCGAATGCTGCACTGGAATGGTAGATTCTAATGCAGATACACTTGACAAAATAATTGAGGAATTAAAAAACACGTCAGTTGGTGAACGTGCCGGACGTGCTCAAGATAATGAAGATTCGTATGCTTTACAAAAATTGCGTCGTGAAGGTTATATGTGAGGTGAAAAATTGTGAGTGAATTAAAAATTGTCTTCGTCGGACACGTTGATCACGGAAAATCAACAATAATTGGCAGATTATTATATGAAACGCATTCACTTCCGCAAGGAATAATTAACAAAGTTCAGCGAATTGCAGACGAAACAGGAAAAAATTTTGAATATGCGTATTTATTGGACGCTTTTGCAGAGGAAAGACAGCAAGGAATAACAATAGATATGACGCAAATTCAATTTTCGACTGAAAAACGCGATTATTTGATAATTGACGCACCTGGACACAAAGAATTTCTAAAAAATATGATTTCCGGAGCGGCGAATGCAAATGCAGCATTTTTAGTAATTGACGCAGCCGCCGGAGTGCAAGAACAATCACGCCGCCACGCTTATTTATTGAGTTTGTTGGGAATTAGCAAAATTTATGTAATTGTCAACAAAATGGATTTAGTCAATTATTCAGAGAAAAGATTTAATGAAGTTGTCAATGAGATGAAAAAATTTCTTGAATCATTGAATGTCAAGCCGAAGGAATTTATACCGATCAGCGGATTTATTGGCGATAATGTGACGATTAAATCAGAAAAATTATCGTGGTACAATGGCGAAACTTTGATAAAAACGTTAGATTTAATAGAAAATGACGAAAATATCAAAAATCAGTCTTTAAGGCTTCCAATTCAAGACGTTTATAAATTTGACGATCGAAGGATAATAGCCGGACGAATTGAGAGCGGAAATTTAAAAATCGGCGATAAAATTAAAATTTACCCTGAAGGACGTGAGACGAAAATAATTGAAATTGCATATTGGCTTGAAAAGGACAAAAAAAATAAAGCCATTGCAGGTGAATCAGTCGGAATTATCGTTGAAGACGAATTTTTTAATAAACGTGGCGAAATAATTACAAAAATTGATGATAAATCGCCTAATATTTCAAATCGACTTCGTGCATCAGTATTTTGGCTTGGAAAAAATCCATTAACGATCGGGAAAAAATACAAATTGAAACTAGCGACGAGTGAAATTGAGGCAGAAGTTGAAAAAATTCTTAGAGTAGTTGATGCGTCAAGCCTTGAAAGTAATAATTCAGCGCAAAAATTGAAAATAAATGATATTGGCGAAATAATTTTTAAACTCAAGAAAAAGCTGGCATTTGATAATTTTGGAGAATATCAAGCAACAGGGCGATTTGTACTTGTTGAAGGCTATGATGTGAGCGGCGGCGGAATAATTTTAAGTAATGAATTAAGTATAATAAATGGAACGACGTTTCAAAATGAAAATTTGATTGTAAATGCAGAAATTTTTGATGAATTTTATTATGATGTAGAAAAAAGGCAAATAACGCAAGTATCAGAGACAGAGAACAAAAATTATAAAATTGGCGATAAAATTCCTACAAGCGGATTTAGTTTTGATTATCCTGCTGATTTTGACATAATAATTTTGAATGAATCAGCGGCGATAAGCATTAGAGAAGAAAAAATTACGAAAATAATTAAACTTGACGAATATGAATATAAAAAAATTCCGCTGATAAATGGTCGCGGTTTCGGAATAAAAGTTAATAATGAAGAACAATTTAATGAATTTATAAGTGAATATAAAGCCGTAACGAATGCAAATGAGCTGGCTAAATTCTCAAATAAATATTTTTTCTTGAATCAGTACAGAGAATTAAAATTTTATTTCGATTATGTGATTTGAAAAATTTTAGACAAAATAAAAAACGCAACTACTTTTGATGAGTTGCGCTATTTTTTTACAAATTTTTCACGACATTAAGATAATCTTTTATTTTATAATAAATATCACTAGCTGTATTACCAAATAAATTTATTAAGATACTACTAGTTTTATTAAAAATAATATCATTTAAATAAAATTTATATGCAAACTCTGAAGAAATACCTTGGTTGATATTTTCAATTTTTGAAATTTTTTTGTATTTAAAGAGATAATTTCCGATTAATCCACCAAAACAAACAGAATCTATTGTAAAAGCAAAGCCACTCGTTAAATCTTCAGTCAAACGCAAATAAACTATTTGATTTTCTGAATATTTTCCTTGAAACACCATTTTTAAGGCAATAGCTTTTTCGTTATCACTTAACTTATCATAATTTTGAACTGTCTTGCCATCTTTGCCAATAATTTCCCAAGCACCATTTGAATTAAAAATTTTTTTGAAAAGTGACTTCAATTCTTCAAGTGAAACCGTTTTTCGCCAAGATAATTTACAATTTTTGATAATAATATTATTCGTCTCAAGTTCTTCATCAGAATTTGCTTTTATTTTGATTTTCGGCGTGCTTAAAATTCCGATATAATTCATATTTTGGACGTTGATCGGCACATTGAAAATTTCACCGCAAAGATAAATTGTCTTGCAGTCCATATGAATCAAATCTGCAAGGTCTCTTTGATTTAATGCAGTGATCGCCGCTTTTTCAATAATATTTTCGTCGGTAGTTTTCTCTCTCAAAAAATTTTTCTTCTCTTTTAGGCGTTGAGAAACTTCCAAGTCGTCAGCACAATCAACATCAAGAGCCATACAAATTTTTTCAGCAAAATGTTTATCGTCAGTGCTTATTTTTGAAATTATTTCTGCCTCATCTTCATAAAACATCGCCTCAAGCCATTCGACAAGTTGTCCGGTTCGAAAATAT
>JAFUZV010000234.1 GCA_017476425.1 Selenomonadaceae bacterium | reverse complement strand
GGTGAAATGTATTCATCGGAAATTATGATATTGGAAAAAAATATATCATCGCTTCCTTGATAATTATCTAACATAGCTATATTTTTTTCTGCAGTTGAATTATATTGAAAAGTTGTATATGAATGCGAAAAAGAATATTTTGATCCACCATTCATTATGTATTCAAAAATTCCATCGGTTTCATCTTTTAAACGTATGTGCAACCATACAGAAAATTTCTCTTCACTGAGAATGTATCTACTATCTAACTGTTTTCCATTTAAATAACAAATAACACTAATATTAGAATTTCCTCTTTGCGATTTCTGAAATTTTATATAGTTGCTAATAGTCAAGTTAGGACCAATGCGAAAATATACCTCACGGCTTGTTGTATTATAAAATATATCAAAACGTGCATAAATTTCATTGATTAAATTAGAAATTTCACAAAGGACTCCACCATAGCTGTATGTAGTATTTTTATATATTGATACTCCTGTTTTACTATTATTAGAATCATAACTTGTTAAATTCCTATAATTATACTGACCTGTTTGTAATTCAGCATAACCGGGATTAACATATCGAAAAGACATTTTAAATCACTCCTGCGCCACTATTCCTACAGCATCAATAGTTACAGAAATGTCATTTGATGGCGTTTCATTTGGATTGCTTGACGCTTTAACCCAAAATACTTTATTAACCGCTGTAACGCTTTCAATAGAAATTTCATCTTGCCACGTGCACATCTGCGCAGCGATCGTTGCATCAGAATAATCATTATCCTCTGCAACTTTCCATTTTGACGCAGTATCACCGCTAAATGATATTGTTGTATCACTCGAAATAACATAACCGCTATCACATCGTATAGCACATTTCATAATCATAGTTTCGCTTTGTGATGCGTCAAGCGTTGCTGTTAATGGTAATGTTTGATCGCCTTCTGATATTCTAGTTCCGTCTATACTCCCTGCTGTAGGATTATTCATATAAATTGCAAAATGAGCCACTTTTTTAAACCTCCCAAAATTCTAATTCTAATTCGTGATATTTTTTCGTTTCAAACATTTCAATATATTTATCAGATATAATATTGATTCTCATATTTAAATAAATTTTACCGGCTTGATCGACAATTTTTATTTTTTCTTGATTATCAAAATAATTTGTTACAATTTCGTTATTTTCATTATCAAGTTGACAAGTACAAGTAAAAGTTTTATCACCTTTGCATTGTCCAAAATCTTGAACAATATTACCGCCGATCGTTTCAATTTTAGTAAGTCGACGATTTTTATTTTCTTTCCAATTTTGACAATTTAAAGTTTTAGCTGTTCCAATCTCAATATGCATTCGGATCACCGCCTAAAGCTCGTGAAATATGTGGTCTTAATACATCTGCAACTTTATTAGCTAATTCCTGAATATGAGCATAGTCCCAAGCGTGAGCTTCATTTATATTTGCTGAAATATTATTTGTAATATTTGCTGGCTGCTGATTTTGATTTGATAAATTATTTAGGTTTTGATTTAATACTGAAATTTGTTCGATTAATGAAGAAAATGCAGAAGTAGCATTATTCATCATTTGATTGGCTTCTTGAATTGCACTTTGAACATTTTGAATTTCACTATTAAGATCGGGAATATTTTCCGGCAAATTATTATCCGGCGTTGTAGGATTTAATGTCGGTATATCATTTTTAAAATCATTTAATTTAGGTGCTAAATCAGATAGATTATTTGCCGCTTTATCTGCGTTATTTCCTAAATTTTGAAATGGTTCTAAAAAATCATTCAAACGTTCTTGTCCTTTTAATGCTTGAAGTGATTCAATAGTAGGATCAATATTAAAATTGCGTCCATTTGCAATTTCTCTTTGAATTTGTTCCGGTGTCATATAACCGTGTTTTGATAAATTATCTGGATCATTAGGATCACGAAAACTATATGCTTTTTGATTTCCATTTGTTATATAACCGTTAATTTCGGGATCAAATGGTTCTCTTGAATTTGAATTTGAAGGCTCTGTATCATTTTTATTTTTAGATTCGGGATTTATATTACCTATTTTATTAAGTGCGTCTGCTGCGGCTGATCCTGCATCTGCTACATTTGTTAATCCTTTACTTGCGGCTTGTACTGGATCATCTATTTTAGCTTGATTTTCTTCCGGAGTATTTTTGTATTTTCCTTTCGGCAAATTTTCTGCCGGTTCCGGTTCTCTATTACGTTTGCGCTCGTAATTTGCCCACGGTGATTCATAAGGTGTTTTAGCGAAATTCGGTAATAAATTTTGCATTGCCTCGTGTTGTGCCTTTTTGAACTCATTCAACATTGCAGGTGTCATTTGTAAATCTTTATCAGTAATTCCTATTTTATACAATTCTTGTTTTTGCTTCTCAATTAATCCTGTAATTCCTTTTTCTTGATATAAACGATAATCTTCGATTTCAGATTTTAAAACTTGCAATGCAGCATTGCGTTGAGCATTTGCCTTTTCAATAGCAGCACGTCTTTCAGCTTCAATTTCTTGCTTTCGACGCTGATCGCGTTGCTGAGCTATTTGTGCCTCTTTTTGATTCGCTTTATTTCTTGCCTGATCTTTTGCTTCCTCTGCCCATTGTGTTGCTTCAACTTCTGAAATTCCTTTTTGTATCCACGCTTCTTTTGCCGCGTCTATTCGTGCAAGTTCCTTTTCTAAATCATCTTGATATAAAGCATCGCGTGCGGCGTTAAATTCACTTTGAACTTCTTCTATCAATTTACTTTTTGACTTTTCCGCCCATTCAGTTGCTTTGACTTCTTCGACTCCTTTATCAATCCACGCTTGTTTTTCACGATCAATTTGTGCTAATCGCTTTTCTAATTCATTTTGCCAGATAGAATCAATATTAGCGGCGACCTCTTTTTCTAATTCCTCTAAAGCCTCCGCCTTTTTTGCGTCAACAAATTCATTTACAGTTTCATCATCGACACCACGATTTTTGAATGCACGTCCGGCTTTTTCTATTTCATCATATGTTTTTTCTAAATCTGTTTTATCAATCGCTGCGATCTCACGGTGTATTTCTGCTATCGCGGCGGCTTGATCTTGTTCTATTTTTAAACGTCTTTGCTTAACTAATTCAGCTAATGCTAATTCTTCTTCTTTAGAGGCTTTGAAATTACTTGCTAACATTTCTTGTAAATTTTTGTTTTGTGCAATTAATTCCGTGCGCTTATCTTCTGCTAATAATGGATCATCAAGTAATTCTGCAACTGATTGAATATTTTCTTCGATCGCTTTCTTTTGTTCTTCAGTAACTTTTTTCAAATTTCTTGTTGATCTTTCATACCAAGTATCAAGTTCTGCGATTGATTTTGAATATTCATCTGTCTCAAAATAAATTTTATCTTTAAAATCCATTTCATTTTTTAAGTCTTTTAATTCATCTTTATATTCAGTCGCTCTTTTAAGACTATCACGGAGTCCATAACTCAAAGCATCGCCCATCTCTTTTGACGCTTTTTCTAATTCTTCTGTTTCACGTTGTGTCGCTTGCAATTCTTCATTGTATTGATCTAAATTCGATTCGGCTTGCTCTATCGTATTACCAAAAAGCATATCAAAATCATAATTAAAAATTTTTCCCCACGGTGTCGTGTCAAATTCATTTAATTTCTCTATCTCTGAATGCAAATTTTTTATTTGTTCATTCTGCTGTGCAGTGAAATTTTCAAATCCACTGCTTTCATTTAGCGGTTTCATCGCTTCTATAACACTCAAAAAGCCATCTTTTACCTTATTTGCCGCCTCTAATGCTATAAATTGCCACCGCTGAATTTCTTCTTTATTTTCAACTAAAATTTCTGTTCCGGCGTGAAATATATCAAATAAATTTTGCATTGCCATTCTTGTTGCCGGTGTTGCTATATCTCTTATTGCATTGCCGAACTCGATCGCTTGTTCTGATAACAAATTTAATTCTCGATCGGCTTTGTGTAATTCAGCGGCGTTTATATTCGATTGATAAATTTTTTTTACATCTTCTAATGCTTCTTCATATCTTTCAAAATACTGAATTGCATCACGAATACCACTTTCACCGCCGAGCATTTGCAAATAATTTATTGCTTCACCATTATCACGGGCTTTTAAAAATCCTTGATATACTTCTTCAGTTATTGACTTGAAGTCTTTCAATCTGCCGTTGACATTTTCTATTTCTACACCATATTTTTTCATTGCTAAGGTCTCTGGATCATCTACATCACCTTTAACCCACGCATCTGTTATTCCTCTGATAAAGCCTTCAAAATCTCCTATATCTCCACCGGCTAATCTCATATGTCGTAGAAAATTTTCAGTGTCATTTACTGACATATTCAATTCATATGCTTGTTGTTGTAATTCTCTAAAATCCTCTATCAATGAAGTTGTTGCTTCGCCAACAGCTTGCAATGCTTCTTTTATTCCAACTATCGCTATTATTACCGGTGCGGCTTTTTCAGCGATCGTTGTTAATGAGCCTGAAAAATCTCTTTGTTCTTCATTAGCCTCTGATTGTGTTTCATTTACATTGCGTAATTCTCTTTCAAGTCTTGCTAATGCCGCTCGTTCTCGTTCTAATGCTACCTGCGCTCTTTGAGTTTGTGCACTATTTTCACCGAGTCGCTCTCTCATATCTTGATATGCTGCATTCGCTAATGATATTCGCTGTTGCTGAGCTCTAATCAGATCATTTAATCGATTCGTCTGCACTTGAAAACGTTGCTCTGCATCGGCGACTTCATCTAATCCGTTTAATTCAACTTCTGCCCGGAGTCTTATCACTTGCATTTCTCGATTTAAACGATTCATATTTTCATTGATACTGCGATCGGCTGCAATAAAATCACTTGTCAATTCTGATAAACTTAATCCAAGCCTAATGTAAAGCGATCCTACACTTTCCGCCATTTTCTCACCTCTTTTCAATTTAACTTGATGGTAACTTGCTAATATAATTTTTCAAAATTTTAAACTAAAAAACGGCGACCACTCCGATCGCCGCTATAATAAGTCTTCTATGTAAATTTCTTTCTCTATTTTTCCGTTGACTTTTGCATTAACTATCATTAAATCTAACAACAAACGTAATTCCATTTCGTCAACTTCTTTAAATCCTATCTTGCACATTCTCATAAATGATAAATAGATATTCAAAATATT
>JAFUZV010000233.1 GCA_017476425.1 Selenomonadaceae bacterium | reverse complement strand
ATTTGCAACGATCACTTATATCGGTAAAGCCGGTCAAAATAATGATGAAGTCATTGCTGAAGCTCCTTATAAAGGTATGACTGACGACATTCGCAATGGAAAATACTTTGATGAAAATTATCGCAGAATCAAAAAATAATTTTTGTTAGAAGGTTTTAATTTGTATATTTTTTCAAAACAATATGGGCGTATCGTTGATACTGATAAATTTGATTACCTTGAAACCGCAGGAAGTTATATTCAAGCAATTAGAATTGTTGACGTGACAACTGAAACTGATGAAGATGATGATGACGAAGAATACAATGAAAACGTAGAAATTGAAGTTGAACTGGCTGAATATGATAATGATTATAGAGCTGAAGAAGTTTTGCAACAAATTTTCAAAGCAATGAGAGATTGTCAAAAAACTTTCAATATGCCAGAATGATTGATAAATAAAATAGGAGAAATTATTATGAGTATTCTTATTAATAAAGATACAAAAGTTATTGTTCAAGGAATTACCGGCAAACAAGCGACTTTTCATACAAAACAAATGATTGCATACGGTACAAAGATCGTCGGCGGTGTCACACCTGGTAAAGCCGGTCAAGAAGTTGAAGGCGTTCCTGTTTTCAATACCGTTAAAGACGCTGTCAAGGCTACAGGTGCAACAGCATCGGTTATTTACGTTCCGGCAAGATTCGCCGCTGATTCAATTATGGAAGCCGTTGACGCTGATCTTGATGTTGTCGTTTGCATTACTGAACATATTCCGGTTCTTGATATGGTCAAAGTTCGTCGTTATATGGAAGGCAAGAAGACAAAATTAATCGGTCCGAACTGTCCGGGTCTTATGACTACTGATGAATGCAAGCTCGGTATCATTCCGTGCAACGTCCAAAAGCGTGGTCACGTCGGTCTTGTTTCACGCTCCGGCACTTTAACTTATGAGGCTGCATTTCAGTTGATGAATGCCGGTATAGGTATTACAACTTCAGTCGGTATCGGCGGCGATCCTGTTAAAGGTACTGATTTTATCGACGTGCTTAAACTCTTCAAAGATGATCCTGAAACTAAAGCGGTTTTAATGATCGGTGAGATCGGCGGCACGGCTGAAGAAGATGCTGCAAAATGGATTAGTGAAAATATGCCTGATAAGCCGGTTACTGCATTTATCGCCGGTCGTCAAGCTCCTCCGGGTAAACGTATGGGTCACGCCGGCGCAATTATCAGCGGTGGCAAAGGTACTGCGCAGGATAAGATCAAGGCTCTTAACGGCGTTGGTATTCAAGTTGCTGATACTGTTGCTCATATCGGTGAGACGGTTGTCAACACATTAAAAAAAGCAGGTATTTATGACGTTTGTCACACCTGCTGATTATTAATGGGTAATGCTTTAATGTGTAATGGGTAATTAGAATAACGATCAATTAATTACACATTGCCCATTGTCCATTACACATTGGTCATTGCTAGTCGTTTAGTTATGAAATTCCAAATCGTTACAATAGCGGCGGCGATGATCTTAGCTACTATGTAATGAATGCTGAAAAATTCCACAAACAGCCACATACATAATTGATTGATTCCTAAACCTGCAATGCTTGTTGAGATGAAAATTATTTTCGTCTTCAATGAGCTTTTTTTTGTCTCAAATACCCAGTAAGCACACATAAAATAATTTATGATAACTGCAAGAGTGAAAGCGATCGCCGCTGATGTTAAATAATTAAATCCAACAAATTCAGTTAATATGTAAAGCGTTGCAAGTTCCAATAAAAAGCAACTTCCACCGGCAATTAAAAATTTAAAAATTTCTCTTCTCATCTCAAATTCTGCTTTATAACTATTTCTCCGTCAAATTCTTTAACTAAATATAACGGACGTTGTTTACTTTCGTTAAAAATTCGTCCTAGATATTCGCCGATTATTCCAAGAAAAAATATTTGTGCTCCACCTATGAATAAAATTATCGAAACAAGTGACGGATAACCTTTGACATCTTCACCAAAAATTATTGTTTTAAAGATCACGATCAACATATAAATCATTGACGTTATCGACAAAATACAACCTAAAAATGATGCGATTCTCAACGGTGCCATTGAAAAACTTGTTATCCCTTCGATCGCTAAATTTAAAAGTTTCCAGTAATTCCATTTCGTTTGTCCTGCTGCTCTTGCATCACGATCAAATAAAATTTCTTTCTTATCAAAGCCGATCCAACTGAACATTCCTTTAGTATATCGTTGAGACTCACGAAATAATTTCAACGCCTCAATACATTGACGATCTAACAATCTAAAATCACCAACGTCAATTTGTATAGGTACATTCGTTAAACGCTGCAACAATTTATAATAAGTATGTGACGACCATTTTTTAAACCACGATTCACCATCACGGCTACGGCGTTTAGCACAAACATCTTTATAACCTTTCTGCCACCAGTCGATCATTTCAGGCAAAAGTTCCGGCGGATCTTGTAAATCAGCGTCCATTATCACAACTGCATCACTTTCAACGCGATCAAGTCCGGCGATCATTGCGATCTCTTTTCCGAAATTTCGACTTAATGCAAGATAATGAACGTGCTTATCAAGTTTATGAAGCTGCCGCATAATTTCCAGCGTTTGATCATTACTGCCGTCATTGATAAAAAGATATGCAAATTCATAATCAGAAATTTTTTCGATAACGGATTGAACACGATCATAAAATTTTTTCAAAACAGCTTCTTCATTGTAACACGGCACTAAAATTGTTATCGTCTTCATTTCATTGCCTCATCACTTACTGCTACTGATTTAACACCGTAATATTTCGCAAATAATACATTTTGTCCCATTTTCGGATCACGGTTTAAATCTCCGCCGAATTGTATTGCAAGCGATCCTAATACTCTTAAGCCTAAAAATTTTTCAATTCGCTTTGAAGGATTCAAAGGCGGTACTAAAATTAATTCACGATCAGATTGTTCTTTTACAATCTCAATTCGTCTTTCATTCTGTCGATAAATTGAAATGTCAGCATAAATCGCCGCTATTAAACTCAACGACCATATCACAACGATCGCTAAACAAATATTTTTTATAAATTGATTTCGTATCGTCAACCACTGCGGAAATAATCCTTTGTCAATGATCAATTTCAATGCTGCACTTGAGGCAATTATCAAAAAAATTGCTGACATAAAGCAAGATCGCAATGGAAATTCAGGCGAAAATAGCATTATCGCCGGAACAACTAAGCCTGCTGATGTGAAAAGTAAAATTATAATTTCGTCCACTGAAAATTTTTGTGATTCTAAGTCTATGATTTTTGTTATTTTGAAAATCAATCCGGCTAAGAAACTAAAAAATTTTTTCACTGCGAAATAATAAATGATCGGCAGAAATAATATTAATTCTGATGACAAAATGTCTATGAATGTACCTGTTAAATGACTAATCAATAAATCAAAATTCCATTGAAAATCTTTATGAGCGATTTGCAATCTTTCAACATTACCCGGTGCAATCATTAATAATAAATAACCGATAATAAAACTTGCAAGGCTAATCAGTTGCCACTTTTGCAATTTTCCTTGACGTTTCATAATGATCATAATTGAAACGGCAACAAATAATGTTGCAAAGCCACCAGCTTCATTTGACCAACCGGCAAGCAAGGCTAATGTAGAATGTAGAATGTAGAATGCAGAATTAAATTTAAAATTATTTCGTAGTGCTAAGACATATGGCAAGAGAAATAATAATTGCAAAACACTCATCCATAGATAATTACAAGCACCGGTCAACCAAAGCATTGTACTCATCCACTCCGGCACGCAATACCATAGCATTAAAAGTATCCATATCATTATTAACGGACGTTTAAAATCATTGATAACTTTACAAATTAAAATTACCAGCGCAATAAATATCAGAGTGTTGCAAATATCAAATAGCGGCTTGCCGATCCATACGAAAAATTGAATCAGAAAATGTGCGATCGACCTGCCGCCCCAACTAAAATAATGTGCATATTGACTAACAAAAATATCAGTTATCGATTCTACACGCTGAAAATCGCCGCTAATTCCATAAGCGATATTTCCGCCGCCGTCAGCATTCCATATAAAAGCATAGGAATAATCATCACTCACAAGCGGCACAAATATATTTCTTAATAAAAATATCACCGAAATGATAATTAGGGCTAATGGCGCAATGCTTAGGGCTGAAAAGGATTTATTAAACATCTTTAATATCGTGAGCGGCTAACAATTCTTTGATCGTTTCAATACTTCTGAAATTTTGCGGTGCAAGATCAGTCCCGGCAAGTTCCACATTATATTCTTCTTCGATCTTTGCAAAGAGTTCTTGCATATCGATCGAATCAATCAAGCCGTCACTAATAAAATCATCACTCTTTGAATAGTCAAATTCCGGATGAAGTTCCTGCAAAAGATCAATTATTTTTTTCAAATGAATCACCTCATAAAAATTAATTTAGAATGCAGAATGTAGAATTTATTTTAATTCTGCATTACAAAATGTGTTTCGCTGATTTTATTTAATTCACCGTTTTCATAATTAACCGTGTCAGCATTATAATTAATAAGTTTACGATTTTTCTCAATTCGTGGATTAGGTTGAGGCACTGCAGATAGTAAACTTTTGGTATAAGGATGAACAGGATTTGAAAAAATTTCTTTCGTCGTGCCGGTCTCAACAAGATAACCTTTGTGCAAAACGCCGATCCGATCAGAAATATATTTAACCATACTTAAATCGTGTGCAATGAAGAGATATGCACATTGTGTATCTTCTTGAATATCTTTCATTAAATTGACAACTTGCGCTTGAATTGAAACGTCTAACGCTGAAATACATTCATCAGCAATTATCAATCTCGGATTCATAACAAGCGCACGAGCAATTCCAACACGTTGACGTTGACCGCCGGAAAATTGATGAGGATACCTTTCAGCGTGCGCAGGTGATAATCCAACTTTTTGCAAAATCTCACTGATAATTTTATTTCGTTCTTTCAAATTTGAATAAGTCTTGTGAATGTCAAGTCCTTCAGCAATAATATCACCGATCTTTTTTCGTGGATTTAAACTTGACATTGGGTCTTGAAAGATCATTTGCATATTTTTTCGGAGCATTCGACGAGTTTTATCATTGAGATCACCGGAAATTTTTCTGTTATTGA
>JAFUZV010000232.1 GCA_017476425.1 Selenomonadaceae bacterium | reverse complement strand
TGAAGAGGTGATATATTTATGAATACGACAATTAATAAAATATACTTGCAAAAATTGTTACAAGCTAAAGATGCTTTCTCTATAAAAATAATTACCGGCATTCGTGGCATTGGTAAAACTGAATTGCTTTTGAATTTTGCTGAAGAATTAAAAAATCAAGGTATACCTTCAGAACAGATCATTTATATTAATTTTGATAATGATGAAAATATTTTCGATTTTCAGCAGCTTTATGAATTTGTAAATGAAAAAATTGCATATTTTGAACAGGCTTATTTATTGTTTGATGAAATTCAACAAGTAACCGGCTGGGAAAAAGCAATTAACGCATTTTTTGTAGGTTCACCAGTAGATATTTATATTGCTTCGTCAACTAATGAAATTTTATCTGAAGACTTTTTGCATCTTTTATCAGAGCACTATGAATTAATTCAAATTTGTCCTGTATCATTAAATTTGATTAAAGAAAATTCTAAATACACCTTAGAAAAATACAAAAAATTTGGTGGACTTCCTATTATTATGAAACTTCAAGATAGAGAAGAAGTTTTATCAACAATGTTAATGGGAATTTACAATACTATTTTGAACAAAGAAATTATTTCTCGTTATAGTGTTCGTGATTCAATTTTGCTTGAGTATATAATTAAATTTCTTGCTTTGAATATAGGAAAGGCTATTACTCCAAAAGCTATTGAAAAATATCTTTCTAATGTCAATCGCACTACAACCGGTTATACTATAGAAAATTATTTAAATATGATCGATAAGTCCGGCTTATTTCACAAAATTTCAAGGTATGATATAAAAAATAGAACTCAAATCAACGGCTCAGAACGTTTTTTATGTTCGGATATTGGCATAAGAAATTTTCTTTCGGACTTTTCAGATCTTGAAAATGAGGCTATAATAAAAAATGTTGTCTGTATAGAACTTTTGCGACGTGGTTATAAAATTTTTAGTGGTAAAATTAACAGAATGGACATAGATTTTGTTGCATTTAAGAATGACAATCCGATTTACTTTCAAGTTACTTCTAAGATCGAAAGCAATAAAAATTTGAAAAAAATAATTTCGCCTCTAAAAAAAATTCGTGATCAATATGATAAAATTATTTTGTCTATGGAAGAAAGTCAAGATGTCGTTGATTATGATGGCGTTAAGATTTTTAATATTTTTGATTATTTTAATAGTGATATTTGACAAGTTTTTGAATTATAACTCAGAAAATTTGAGGTGTTTGTTATGGCAGAAAGAGAAATTAAATTTCGTGGTCTGAAAACGTTTCAAATCTTCAGTGGCGAAATTAAAAGAGTATGGATTTATGGCTTTTATTTAAAACGCGGTACTTATGGTGATCCTGGACCTCAAGCACATATATTTGTATATGAAAACGGCTATGAAGGCTATAGAGTTGATGAAAAGACGATAGGACAATTTACAGGATATTTTGATCGTGATGATAATGAAATTTATGAAGATGATATAGTTTCTCTTGATGATGGCAGAAATGGCGTTATAGATTTTTTTCGTGGTGCTTTTGTAATTCGTATAGGTAAGACAAAAATCCCAAAATTTTTAGCTGACTTTCGTAAATGGCAAATTAAAATTATCGGTAATCGTTTTGAAAATCCTGATCTCTTAGCTGAAATTTTCAAAGATCAATCATTAAAGATCAAGAAAAAAAGAGGTGTAAAATAAAAATGTTTAAGAATATTACAAAGAAAATTTTGGCAGGTGTAATGCTTGCCAGTTTTTTTTTAATAGACAATGTTGCAAATGCTTATGATCTGCCTGAAATAAAAATTGAAAATCCTAAAAAAGTAACTAAAAATAAAACTACAACAGAAAAAAATGACAAAACTAAAAAATCTGTGCCGTTAATGGATAAGAATTATATATTTATAGGAAAATACAAAGGTATGAATTACTATCTTGATCGATATTCAATTAAAATCAAGAAAAATAAATCTAACACTCGCAGTTGGACTCAATTTATTTTTCCGATTGGCGTTGAAGTAAAACCAATAAATTCTCGATCTACACTTCAAAAATTTTTCTTTGATGGTGAATTAGCTTATAATTCGACTCGCAAAAAAAATTTGATTGATGAAATTGAGAATGAAGAAGACAAAAATTTTTTAATGAATTGTTTCAAAATCGGTTATCAAACTGCTTTTGAGGAGAGTATAAAATAGAAAAAACTTAACTATATCTATAAAATTTTGCAGTATAACAAAAATCTGATCTATATTTATAATATTGGTGATTAAATTGAAACTATGTAAAGGAAAAATCATTCGAGTTCAACCTAAAAGTCTTGCTGAAGAAATTGATCTTAAAATTGGAGATAGTATAATAGAAATTAATGGTCGAAAGTTGTCTGACATAATAGATTTGAGTTTTGAACTTGCTGACGAAGAAATAGAACTGTTGATTGAACACGCAAATGGTGAGCGTGAAATTATTGCTTTTGATAAAGATATTGATGAAGAACTTGGCGTTGAATTTGAATCTGCAGTGTTTGACGGTATTCATTGTTGTAAAAATCATTGTGTATTTTGTTTTGTTGATATGATTGCTCCAAAAATGCGCCGAACGCTTTCGATTAAAGACGATGATTATAGAATGTCTTTTTTATATGGCAATTTTATAACGCTGACGAATTTGACTGATAATGATTATAAGCGAATTAAGCAATTTCATTTATCGCCGTTGTTTGTTTCAATTCACGCTATGAATCCTAAAATTCGTGCAAAAATGTTAAGAACGCCGCTTGCTGAAAAAATCGTTGAACATCTTGACAAATTAGAAAATGCCGGAGTTGAATATCATACACAAGTTGTACTATGTGAAGGTCTTAACGACAGTGAAGAGTTGGAAAGGACAATTAGCGAACTTGTGAAACGTCGTCCCAATGTTTTGTCTCTTGCAATAGTTCCAGTCGGTATCACTAAACACAGGCGTGATAAATTTCCGCTTAAACAATTTGATCGCACTGGTGCAATAAAAGTTATTGAACAGGTTGAACGTTGGCAAAAAAAATTGCGTCGTGAAACGGGAAAAACTTTTATTTATTTAGGTGATGAATTTTATATTCTTGCTGATCGTGAAATGCCGCCGGTTGAATTTTATGATGATTTTCCGCAACTTGATAATGGAATAGGTTTAACAAGAAGTTTTATCAGTGATTGGGAAAATGAGCCGATTACTACAAATGAATATATAAAAATGACAAATATTGATGTTATAGCTGGAATTTCTATTGCTCCGACGTTGAAAAAATTATCAAATGAGATAGTACACCTTAAAAATAATTTAAATATTCGTGTTTTGCCCGTCATAAATGATTTTTTTGGCGATACCGTTAATGTTTCTGGTCTTTTAACGGGTATTGATATAATTAATACTTTAAAATCAGTTGGCGGCGAGCGTGACGGCATTTTGATTCCAGAATCTGCTTTACGAAGTGGTGAAAATATTTTCCTTGATGATATTACACTTGATGAATTTAAGAAAAATTTTCCAGGTATAAAGATTGAAACTGTTCAATCTGGTGCAGAATTTAAGAGAGCCTTAATGGATTTTCACAGCTATAAAAAATTACGTGTTGAAGAATCAGCGTATATGTGGCAAAGCAATGCAGGTTATACTAAAATTTAAAGGTATAATTATAAAATAGGTAATAATATGAGTGAAGAAAGATTACAAAAAATTTTGAGCCGTGCAGGTATTGCTTCACGACGTGAGGCTGAAAAAATGATTTTAGAAGGTAGAGTTAGTGTAAACGACAAAATTATAAATAAACTTGGTCAAAAATTTGAAAGTACAACTTGTAAAATTTGCGTTGACGGAAAAATCATTTCGCAAGTTGAATCAAAAATTTACATTTTACTAAATAAACCTAAAAATATTATTTCATCTGTAAAAGACGATCGTGGAAGAACAACAGTTATAGATTTGATCACTGATATTAAAGAAAGAATTTATCCTGTTGGGAGACTTGATTTTGATACTGAAGGTTTAATATTGTTGACAAATGACGGTGAATTAATGAATGCTTTATTGCATCCAAAATTTCAAATTAATAAAACATACCTTGCAAAAATCACAGGTACAATAACAGAAGATAAATTAATTAAATTACGAACAGGAATAAAACTTGATGACGGTATAACAGCACCTGCAACAGTCGATGTGATTAAAAACTTAGGTACAACTTCAAAAATTGAAATTACAATTCACGAAGGGCGAAATCGTCAAATTAGAAGAATGTTATCTGCGATCGGCTGTGAAGTTAAAAGTTTAAAACGTATAAAATTTGCTAATTTATCGATCTATGGATTAAAAAGTGGTGAATATAGACAATTAACTGAAATGGAAATTAATAATTTGTACAAATTAACATCTTTGAGGTAATATTATGCTTAAAAAATTTGTAACAGATGATCAAATTCAAAATGTGATTGATGGCTTAAATAAAATTTATGATCAGATGAAGATCAAAAATAAATTCTCAGCGTTGGAAATTAAGAATTTTATGGAATCATATTTTGAAAAATCCGGCTATCGTGAAAAAAATAAGTCTTCTAAAAATAATAATATACTTGTAATTCACGATTCCGGAATTGGTGATTTTATAACTATATCTGCATTTTTGAGAGAATTAAGGCGAATTTATCCAAAGTCTCATATTGATTTACTGGTAAATAAAAAGGCTGTACCTTTAGCGGAAACTTGTCCATATATTGATAATTTGATAGTTATTGATCTATACTTAGGAAAATTTGATGAGTTTTTTGAATTTTATCAATATGTGATGGACGTTGTTAGAGACTTATTGCATAGAAAAATTGATATTGCTTTCAATCTCGGTCAACATCCAGGATCAAATTTACTTGCTTATATGAGTGGCGCAAAAGAACGAATTAATAACGGAGCACATTCTGATCACAATGAATTTATTAATTTAGGCAAAATACCTTTTGATTATTTTTCAGAATTAATGACGACTGAAATTGATACTACAGATCTAAAAAATCCACATTATAGTGAACTTTATATTTGTATCTTGAAAAATTATGCAAAGACTCGAATTAACAACAGAGAATTAGAAATTTGGTTTAGTCCGAATGATAGATTTTTAGCTGAAATTAATCTGCAGCGTTTTGACAACAAAAAAATTTATGCAATTTCACTCGGCGGAGGATTCAAAAATAAACATTGGAAAGCCGAAAATTTTGCAAAATTAATAAATATGATTTTAAAAAACGAATCTGCGACTTTTGCAATTTTTGGCGGACCTTCTGAAATTGCAGATGCAGAAATTATTAAATCGATCGTTGACGAACAATTTATAATAGATTTCACAGGCAAATTTAATTATCGTCAAAGTATGGCGTTGTTAAATCTTTGTGATTGTTACATTGGAAATGATACCGGCTTAATGCACGCCGCAACGGCTTTGAAAATTCCGGTTTTAACTCCGAATTGTTTTGCTAATGATATTGAAATGACACCCGCTTCATCTTTGCAAAGATATCATCCTTATAAAGTTCCTTCTGTTGTCGTTCGTCCAAAAC
>JAFUZV010000231.1 GCA_017476425.1 Selenomonadaceae bacterium | reverse complement strand
ATAAAGGATCGTTAGAAAATGATCAGTTTTTCTACAGCGTTCCGAAACTCTTTAATGATTTGTCTGAAATTAAAGATACCGATACGATTGCTGACAAAATAATAAGTGATAATTCGATCACTGATCTTAACAAAACTAAATTGATCGAAAAAAATATTGAAAAATTTTTCAGTAAGATTATGGGCGATGACGAAGGAATAAATATTTCAAGAGTGCAAGTCAAGAAGAATGATATAATCGCAGCACGTCAACAGATAATGGAACTTTTCCGCAGACTTAATAATGGTGGTACGGTACTTTCTAATTATGTCTTAGCAAGTTCAATGCTTAAAGTTTTTGATCCAAAGATGAGAGAATTTTTGCGTGATACTTCGATTGATAACGGTAAATATGGAATTGGTGAAAACGAATTAATAAAGTTAATGTTGATCTTGAATGATCAACCAACTAAAGAAGTTGTGAATTTGACGGTCACGAATCAAGATAATATGAATTTTGCTAACTGGGTTTCATCACACCAAAATCGTATTCGTGAGACATTAGACATTTTGAAAACTTTTTTGGAGCATTCACAGCATTATTATTGGTTCGCAACTAATAGAAGTCGTTCAGCAATACCATTGTATTTTTTAGCTTATCATATATTTCATTCGTCAAAATCGCCGAAAAATTTTTTTGATAAATTCGATACGACAAATGACAATTTCAAGAATATGAAGAAATGGCTAATCATTTCATTGTTGAATGAAGTTTTTTTGAGTCGTGGCAGAGGCTGGGTTGCATATATAACCGGCGTTAATAAAATTCATTCTGTCTTGAAAAATTTCAAGGATAAAGTTTTTCCAGTTGATGAATTAATAAAAGTTTATGAAAATCACCCAATCAGAAATTTCAGCTTAACGATCACTGCTGATAATTTGAATTTATTCGATATAAATTACATTTTGTATCTGATTTATGATGGACGATCTGATATTCAAAATGTAGATATTGATCATATTCATCCAAAATCACTGCTTGCAAATAAATTCGATTATGAAGAGATCAATAGCGTAGGAAATTTTCAGTTATTAGAATCAATTACAAATCGTGCTGAAAAGAGAGCAAAAGAATTTGGCGAGTGGTTTCAAAAAAATGTTCCTACTGCAAATCAATCAAGTTTTTTAGCAAGACATTTTATACCGAATGATCGAAATCTCTGGTACACTAAAAATTTCAAAAAATTTCTTGAAGAAAGAAATAAACTTCTTGCAAACAAAATCAATAACATAATCCCATAATATACTGGTGATGTTGGTGAAAAAATTTTTATTTTCAATTTTGTTTTTGATCGTCGTTACAATAACGGCAACAATTTTTATGTTCCCAAAATCAACGCCGAAATTAGCCGCAGAAGCTCCGGCAAAATCTATCGATGAGATCGCTTCCGGCGCAAAAGTTTTAGTTTTAAATTACCATCAAGTTGGAAATAATTTTATTGCGCTTTGTGTTCCGACTCAAGTTTTTGATGAACAAATGGCCTATCTCAAAGATAACGGTTATGTCACGATCACGCCTGAAGAACTTTATGAAGGTATAAACGGAAATTTAATTTTGCCCGAGCGACCGTTAATTATAACTTTTGATGACGGCTATGTTGATAATTATACAAATGCTATGCCGATTCTAAAAAAATATGGAATGCGTGCAACGATCTTTGTTGTTCCGGGCTTTACCGGCGTGCACTCGAATTATTTAACTTGGGAACAACTTAAAGAGATGGAAAAGAATGGTTTCAACATTCAATCACATACGCTGAACCATAGAGCACTTGAGGAATTGCCTGACGATGAAATTCGTGCTGAGCTCCTCAACTCAAAAAAAATGCTTGAGGAACATTTAGGTCATAGCGTTGATTTTCTGGCTTATCCAACTGGTACTTACAATTTACATATCGCAGGAATTGCTAAAGCTGTTGGATATAAGGCAGCTTTTACTATAAAATATGGCAACGTTGACAAAGGCAGTAACGTTTATGCTCTTGAACGTGTGCCGATCTTTCAAACAGAAAACTCAATGAAATATTTTTTTGAAAGAATTGATTATCGTCCGAGTTTTGAAACGCTCGGATGGATAAAAAAATAATGTAGAATGTAGAATTAATTTCAATACGAAAGGAGAAATTATGTCTTCAGAGGTACAAACGAATTACCAAATAGAGGAAGAAAATTTATCTGATGAATCTTCAATAAAAAATGAAATCGTTCGACTTTCAAATTTGATCGGCGAAGTGATCGATAAGCAAGAAAGAAATTCAAAACAACTTACTCAAGTTTTACGTGAGAATGTAAATTTTCAAAATCAAGTTAGACAAGGTATGCAAAATGAACTTGTCACGATCAAGGAACAACAACGCGGTGAACAATTCACACCGCTATTAAAAGAGATCGCCGCTGTCTGCGTTGAATATAGAAATCTTTTGAATGACGAAACGATCTCTGATAATGTTCGACGAACTTTACAGCTTTTATTTGATCAACTTGAGGATATTTTATCAGACTACGACGCTGAACTTTTTATTAGTCAAATAGGTGAAATTAGAAAGCCGGTTTTGACGAAAATAATTAACACGATCGCAACGGACGACGAAAAGAAGCATAACACGATCGCAAAAAGTCGACGTGCCGGAGTTGTTCGTGGAGGTCATCCGCTTTATCGTGAATATGTTGACGTTTATGTTTATGATCCTTCGTTGTCAACAAAATCTGAAATGTTGACGACTATTAATAATGATTAATTTGAAACTTGGAGGAAAAATTTTTATATGAGCACTTACGGTATAGATTTAGGAACTACTTATTCTTGCATTGCACGACTTGACAGCAACGGAAATCCTGAAGTCATTCGCAATAATGAAGATAATTCAAATACGCTTGCATCTGTTGTCTTCTTTGAGAATGAAAATAATGTTATCGTCGGTCAAGTTGCAAAAGATAATATCGAAACTGATGGCGATCGTGTTGTGCAATTCGTTAAGCGTGAGATCGGCAAGCCGGACAATCGCACTTATGAATTTGACGGAAAAGTTTATACGCCGGTTGAGATCAGTGCTTTGATCTTGACACGTTTAAAAGATATTGTAGAATCACAAGGCGACACCGTTGACGATGTAGTTATAACAGTGCCTGCTTACTTCGGACTTGAAGAAAGATCGGCGACGAAACAAGCCGGTGAACTTGCCGGATTAAATGTCTTGAGTCTGATCAATGAACCGACAGCAGCGGCGTTAAGTTATTGCGCTCGTCAATTCCAGGAAGATCGGACAATTTTAGTTTACGATCTCGGCGGCGGAACTTTCGACGTAACGATTATTAAAATGTCAATGACTGAAGACGGCGGCGTGCAGAAAATTACAGTGCTTGCAACCGGCGGCGATGATACTTTAGGCGGTAAAGATTGGGATGATAAATTATATGATTTCATTCTTCGTGCCTGCTGTGATGAAAATGGTCTTTTGCCTGAAGAACTTGATGCCGAAACCCGACAGGATATTAGGAGTAAAGTTGAAGAGGCAAAAAGAAAACTTTCACAAAAAGAGAAAACTAAAGTCCGTGTTGATGTTAATGGTGCAAGGACTGAAATTATCATTACAAGAAATGATTTTGAGAGAATGACGGCTGATCTTGTTGGTAAGACGATGAATTTTGTTGAATCGACATTGCAAAAGGTCAACGCTGTTGATATTGATACAGTGCTTTTAGTCGGCGGATCAACTTATATGCCGATGATTAAAAATGCTGTTGAGGAAAAATTTCCTGGAAAAGTGCAACAGCACGATCCGGATCAAGCCGTTGCAAAAGGCGCAGCGATTTATGCGTCAATGCTTGGACTTTCAATCGATAATGTTGAAGGTGAAAATAATATTGCTTCCGTCGACGGTGAAGGTGAAGATAAACACGCTGAATTAGCGGCGAAATTTACTGTTGAAGATCAAACGCCGAGATCATTCGGTCCGGGTGTTGTCGATACGAAAGGATCAAAGCCGAAATATATTATTGAAAACTTCATCAAGATCGGTGAGAAGATGCCGGCGGTTGCAACTAAAACTTATTACCCGATCGAAGATAATCAAGAACGTGTTAGACTTCGTGCATTTGAAAACAGATCGATGGACGATTCATTAATTCCTTGCGTTAATGAAGAAGGTGAACCGCAGGCAACTGATCCGGCTCATATGGTTAAACTTCTCGGTGAATTGATCGTTAATCTGCCGCCGAACACGCCGAAGACTACGAAAATTCAAGTTACATTTAAAGTTGATGCGTCAGGTGTGCACGTTGAGGCGATCAACACGGCGACGAATGATAAATTTGAAACATTTTTGCGGACTGCCTCCGATGTTGATATTGAAAAAAGTGCAGTTCATCAACTTAGAATTTCTTCTGATTGATATTTTAAAAAGATATAAAAAAATTGCCGTTCTACGATAAGAAAATTTTAATCGTCGAACGGTTTTTTGTTTGTGAAATATATCTTGCAATTTAATTTGATTTTGTTAAAATGATTGTAAAAAATTTTGAAAGTGGTGATAGAATGAATTTCAATCGATCAAAATACGTTATGATTAGTGCAATTTCAGCGATCATTTTGATTGTTATCGGCATTAGTTATTACGTCTTTAATGTTAAGGCAAATTCGCCGGATCACGCAATTCAAATGGTTGAAGAATCTTTGAAAACTCACGACGAAAACAAATTTAATAACGCAGTTGATGTCGATAGCCTTTTAAATACTTCTTACGACAGTTTTGTTGATGGTATGATAAATTTTGATAAGACGATGCCGGAAGATGTCAAAGATTCAGTTGCAAATTTCACTCAATTATTAAAAGTTCCGCTTATGGCGAGTATGAAGACGGCGATTGATAATTATGTTGCAATCGGAAGTTTTGAGCCGCAAGATAAAAATGATCTCAACAAGGATAATATTGACGCAAATTTAATGGCGGCATCTGAAATTTTAGATCGTGCCGGTATTAACAAAATTGAATTTCGTCAGATCGACAGCGTTAAAGTTGATAACGATAATAAAAATCTTGCTATTGCTGAAGTTAGAATTTATCAACAGGAAGCCGGTAGAGATTTTATATTTGAAGTTGTCCTTGAAAAAAATGATTCCGGTGACTGGAAAGTTACAAGTATAAAAAATTTCAGTAACTTTGTTGCAATGATGAATCAAGCACGCCGATCTCAACTTGACAGATACCTTGAAGAGACAGCGGCGATAATGAATCGTCACGATAAAACTATTCTTGAGGCTGAACAGAAATATGGTAGCATTCTTTCTATCGGTTCTCTTGGTCAAGATGATACACGAAACGATCTCAAGACTTTGATCACTGATGTTGTTAAAAAAGATTGGGAAGTTCGCAAACAGGAACTTTTCAATGTCAACGTTCCTAAAGGTGCAGAGACTCTTCAAAATCTGCGAATTAAAATTTGTGATCTGTCAATCGAAAGTGCTGATCTCTATGCAAAATGGATGAGTGACAAGAAGGCAGCGACGATCAAAGAGGCAGAAGATAAACGAAAGCAAGTTCAAACATTGAGAGAAGAAGAAAAAATTTTAGTTAATCGAATGATGAAATAATTTTTTAATGAAAGC
>JAFUZV010000230.1 GCA_017476425.1 Selenomonadaceae bacterium | reverse complement strand
TTAACGAAAGACACAGAACTTGAGTCAATGATCAAAAATGTTATGATGGCTGAAGCGAATGGCACAATGATGTATTATGCGCTTGCACGTCTTGCAACTGAGCAAGGTATGGGCGATGTAGCAAAAACACTTATCGAATCAGCGAATCAAGAGGCAGTGCACGCAGGATTTTATGCAACGCTTAACGGAAAATATCCTAAAGACTTTTGGCAACTTCTTGAAACCGTCAAAAAAGCTGAAATTGCCGGTGAAGCACAAGTTAAAGCGATGGCTGATAAAGTTCGTGCTGCGGGATTTAATGAAGCGGCTGATGAAATGGAAATTTTCGCTAAACAAGAAGGACATCACGGCGTTGTAATTGATGAGATTTTCAAAAAGTATAAGCCGAAAAAGCTCGACACTGCCGGACAAAAAATTTATGTTTGTCCTATCTGCGGCTATGAATTTGTTGGCGATCTTGATTCTGAGCCGAACGATTGGACTTGTCCGCTTTGTGGTCAACCTAAGTCCGTTTTTAAAATTAAAGAATGATTCAGAGGCAAAGTGTTAAGTCACTGCTTTCAGCCTCATTAAAGGAATTAGCTAAAAATAAACCTGTAGATAAAATTACAATTCGAGAAATAACTCAAAATTGTGGAATAACGTCACCGACTTTCTATAATTATTTTCACGATAAATATGAGTTAATGGCGTGGATTTATAACGAAAAAGTTGAAGAAGCAATGAAAAATTTAGGCGATAAAATATCATTTGAAGATGTCGTCTATAAATGGATAGAACCTCTTTTGGAAGATGAAGAATTTTATCTAAACTTGTTGAAAAATGCTGTAGGGCAGAATGCCTTTCGTTATACCACTAATGATCACGCAATATGTCTAGTTTCAGAATGGATAAAAAAACGCCATAATATTTCCGAATTGCCGAAAGAAATTCAATTTTATTTGAGGTTTTATATGAGGGCACTTTCAGAAACGATTAATGATTGGTTTATAGGAAAATGTTCATATTCAACGCGAGAATTAGCCAGATTATTAATTGAAGCTATGCCAAATAAATTAAAACCGCTACTTTTAGTTGATTTTACAATTAAATGATTTTGAAAAATTTTTTTATAAAAATTTCGTTTTGTAAATTGAAATAATTTGACATTTATAATATTCTAATGACATAAAATTTGTTGTTAGGATATTATTTTTGATCGGAGGAAAATTTTATGTCGATGGTGAAAGATTATTTGAATAATCCATTTAAGCACGGTATTGAATCTGGTATTTTGCAATATGGCGTTGCACAGGAAACGACATCAGCAGACGTTGCAGAAGTTTTAGCGACTTCAAAATATGATTGGCTCTTTGTCGACGGTGAACACGGTCCACATACAGTGCAAACGATTTTGGAAATTGCAAGAGCTATTGCGCCGTATGATATGACACCGGTTGTTAGAGTTCCTGAGGCAGGCACTGGAATTTTTAAACAACTTCTTGATAGCGGCATTCAAAATATTATCATTCCGAAAGTTGAAACCGGTGAAGAAGTCGAAAAAATTATGTACTGGGCAAGCTATGCACCTCGTGGCAATCGTGGTTTTGGAGCTACGGCAGTTCGTGCAGGTCGTTTCGGTCGTCACGGTGATTATCTTGATCGTGAACTTGATGAGATTTGCATTTTGCCGCAAATTGAAAGTAAACGCGGCTATGCAAATCTTGACGAAATTGCAAAAGTTCCTGGAATCGGTGGTATCTTCTTAGATCCGATTGACTTAGCAGTTGATATGGGACACGGAATTGATATTTTTCATCCTGAAGTTGCAGAGGCTATGGACGATATGATCAAACGAATTAAGGCACTCGGAAAACCTGTCGGAACAATCGCAGTTACACCTGAACAAGCGAAACATTTTGCCGATTTAGGTGCAAGTTTCTTAGCTCTCGGTGCTGATACTGCATTCTTAGTCAACGCTGCCGATAACACTCTTGATACTTTCAAGAAAGCTATTGAAAGTTAATTTAATGATTCTAAAAATAAGAAAATTTCAGAAGGTCACACGTTGAATTATACAATGCTACTTGGAGTGTAAAATTTGAAATACAAAAGAAAAGTTCAGCGTGAAAAATCTAATGAGAAATAATTTAAAAATGAATAGTGATCGCTTAAATCGCAAAATCAATCAATGAAGTCATCACTTCTAATGGATATTCTTCAAAATTGATTATATAATCCAAAATAATCTGTTGAAATTTCGTTGCGTGATCAACTCGCTTTGAAAATCTTTCAACAAATTCAAGAAGATCATCAATAGAAAAATCTTCTTTTATCACAGCAGTCATTGAGATTAAACCGAACTCAAAAAATTTAAAAAGCGTCAAAAATAATAAATAATTTCTCATCAACGAGCCGGACATATGACAAGGAAAAATTCCGCCAAAAAAACTATGAACTAAATAATTTTCAAGCACGTGATTAAATGGATCAAGTGCTATTTTTTTATAAATTTTTATATTGTTATCGTAAAGTCTGAATAGTTCCGGAAATGGTTTATTTGTCTCGTCGATAAATTCAAACGCTTCTGCAACATATTTCGTGAAATTTCTCTGCTCTGTTGAGAAGTAAACAACGGCTTTTGAAAAAATTTTTTCGGCAAGTTCAAACATTATACTTAAATAATTTTCTCGTTGAAATTTTAGCGATCTGACCTTTGCCGTCAAATTTTTAAAATAATCTTCTGATCGATAAATGCCAAAAATCAAATTTAAATGTTCACCTTTACCGTTAATAATCAAGCCGTCGATCTCTGAAAAAATTATCCCAAGTGCTGTTAATCGTTCATTTAATGTCATTCGTCGATCTTGAAGTACTTCAAAGGCGATCTGCTGAAGGATCACTAAATATTTTCTCGTTGGTACTTCATTGACACTGCGATAAAAGAAACTTGCTGCGTGCGTCGTCTTGAATGTCATTTTTTCAAATTTCATTGGCGATTTTCTCATTAGTGCAAGTCTAGCGGCGATCGGACAAGTTAAACTCAAACTGCGTTCAATAACTTTATCAACTACATAAGTCCGGCGTGGAAAATCAGCGCAAGTATCAGATAAAAATTCTTCACCAAAATTTTTTTGAATCGTACAAAGCAAATCATCTCTTAACATCGGACAAATTGCATTTTCAAGCCGCATTCTATACGTCTTTGTTGATTTATTCCACTCTAAACTGTCAAGAATTTTTCGACGCAAATTTTGATCGCTAATTGATTTATATTTTTGATGAGTTTGTCGATCAATATCAACTTGAAAACCTTTGCAACAAGCTGCACCGCAATATTGCCAATCACATTTAAAAAATTTCAAATAATCCGGCACTATGCAGGTAAATTCTTTCTCAATCTCTATCATATCTATCACTCCAAAAAAAAAATTTTACCGCAAAATCGTTTAAATTGCGATAAAAATTTTTATTTAATTCAAATTTTATTTAAAGAAGTTTAATAATCGCCTCGTTGATCCTTCTTGCAACATAAACATTATTCATTACATAAAGGTGAATCCCGTCGACACCATTAGCCAGCAGATCAACAATTTGATTTTGTGCATAAACTATTCCGGCTTCCTGCAACGCCTCATCATTATCACCATATTTATCAAGAATCTTTCTAAACTTGATCGGTAATGTTGCGCCGCAGATATTAATCATTCGTTCAATTTGTTTCTTCTTAGTTACCGGCATAATTCCGGCTTCAATAGGAACATTTACACCGAGTCGATCAATTTTTTCACGGAAGTAATAAAACGAATTATTATCAAAGAAAAGTTGAGAGATTAAACCATCAACACCGGCATCAACTTTTTGCTTGAGATAATTCAGATCGCTGTCAAAATCGATCGCCTCAGTATGTCCTTCAGGATAACAAGCAGCGTAGATTTTAAATTTGCTATCGGTTTTCTCACGAATGAATTTTATCAGATCAACTGCGTGAATAAAATCATTTTTCGGTTCAACTCCAGGCACTTTATCACCACGAAGTGCCAAAATTTCATTAATTCCACTCAATTCAAGTTGATACAAAATATTTTCTGCGTCAGCTTTCGTCAGATTAATGCAAGGCATATGAGCAACGCTTTTTCTATGATATTTGTCTTTGATCGCCGTCGCAACTTCAATCATTCTTTCGCTTGCATTAGAACTTGATCCACCGGCTCCGCAAGTTACGCTGATAAAATCCGGCTGAAGATCGGAAAGTTGATCAAGTGTATTATAAATCACTTCAACCGGCATATCTTTTTTCGGCGGAAAGACTTCAAACGAAAATTTTGTCCTCATCTTCTTTTTTCACCTCACTCATCTTTTTGATCAGTTGATTATAGCACTGCTCCAATATCTGAATATAAATCTTAGGTTGAAATGTATCTGTTTTTTGCATCATCGAACGAAGATTTTTGTGTAACATTGTCAGTGCGTCTTTATCATTTGCAAGTCCGACTGCAC
The DNA here is from genome assembly GCA_017476425.1 of Selenomonadaceae bacterium. GTDB lineage: Bacteria > Bacillota > Negativicutes > Selenomonadales > Selenomonadaceae > Quinella. Next base: position 1,179 of record JAFUZV010000230.1, on the reverse strand, counting down.
GCCCGATATATTCATTAACATTATTTACCGCAAAATCTTTCAAGCCGTTGATATTTTGCATAATCGACAAAGCAAAGCGACTGTCACGGCGTTCATAGTACAAACTTACTACCGGCACGCCCATAAAGATTGAATCAAAAGTCATAGCGGCATCAGAACGTGGAAAAGTATCAAGCATTATATCAATATCCAAAATGTGTTTGAGATAATCAAATTCTGTTATTTTGAATGTTACATTATCCATATTAAAGCCGATTTTTTTCAAACGATTATAAGCCGAATCTACCATTGAATCACTTTTAAATTCATCTGATCTGATAATCAATTTTGAATCCGGAACACGTTTTAAAATTTCATTCCAGATTTTCAAAATATCATCACTAATTTTTTTATAAGAATGAAATGCACCGAAAGTTACATAATTATTTTTCAGACAAGGCGGATACACCGGTTTAGGAGCTTCGCTATTACTTGCATAACTGAATTGACAAGGAAAATAAATGAATGTCTCTTTGAAATATTTTTGATGAAGTTCAGGCGGATCAGTCTGCTTATCCGTTATGAAATAATTCATTGTATTAAGTCCGGTTGTCGCTGCCGCACCGATCGCTGAAATTTGAATTGGTGCAGGTTTATAACTAAACGCTGCTAATGAAGTTGTAGGACTATGACCATCAAGATCAACCAAAATATCAATTTGATCGTCGTGAATTTTCTCTGCAAGTTGTTCAATCGTTAAATCATCAACTCTTTCAAAATGTTCGACGGCAGGAACGATCGCATTAGTGAATGGATCATCAGCGTCGCTAGTCGAATAGCAATAAACTTCAAAATTATTTTTATTATGACAAGCAAGAATGCCATAAATAAAAGCAAATTTATCACTCTTACAGAAATATTTTGAAACGTAACAAACTTTAATACGTCGTTGACCTTCGATAATTCCATTAAAATCATTAAATTGATCGTAAGGTTTAACGTTATCAAAGATTTTCTGATATTGAAAATGAGTATTTGCAAGATCAGCAGTCGAAATGTTGAGATTTTCTAAAGCGTCAAGAGTCTTGCTGAAAAGTTTTGTACGTTCTTCAAAATCATTTGCAAGGTTAATCGAATGATTAAAATGTTCAAACGCATCAGCATTATTACTATTAATTATTGCAAGTTCACCACGAAGTA
>JAFUZV010000229.1 GCA_017476425.1 Selenomonadaceae bacterium | reverse complement strand
TGTTGAATGTCTTCTAAATCTGAATCAAGCGGATTCGGCGGTTGAACAGTCTTATTCGTTACTTGTTGTGGTTCAGGCATAGATCATCATCCTTTAAATTTCCTTTTCACCACGATCAATAGTTTTTACTTTATAGACACCGTTAGAAAGATCGATTTGCACAGTTCGACCATAATTGCCGCCGGTATCTTCAGCAATTAAACGAATACCCATTTTTTGAAGAATTTTTTTGACGGTTTCAGCATTCCTAGTTCCAACACGCATAATATCAGTAGCATTTGAGAATGCAAACATTTGAGCACCGCCGGCGATTTTAGCAACAAGCCGTGATCTACTTGCGCCCATTGAAATAACATCATTCAACATTAGCGGCAGACCGGTATCGGCAAATTTTGCAGGGTTATCACTAGCTCTAGCTTGAGTACTGTCCGGCAACATTATATGCAGAAGTCCGCCGATCTTTGTCTGCGGATCATAAAGCGAAATACCGATACAAGAACCTAAGCCATAACTTATGAGAACCGAAGGCGCACGACCAACCTTGTAGTCAGCCATGCCGACGCGAATAAGGTTAGCCATATCATTCAACTCCTACGCCTTTAATCAAAATAGCAAGCGAGCCGGGATCCGGCACAAGGAAGAAGTGACCATTAATACCGTCATCTTCTGCCAAAAATTCAGTCTCGATAACTAAGGCTTGATCGCCCATTTGACCGAGTTGCACTAAAATTACATTGAGAATTGCACCCGCCATATCCATTGCTAAAGCCGGAATTGACGGCAACATTGAAATATGTGTGAAGTTAAAAAACGCATTCAAATAAGCACCGGAGAGAATATTTCCAATTTCCATTAGTGCAGATTCGTCCATAAAATCAAGTCTCTTAGTCGTTCCGTGTTCTCTACCCATCAAAGTATCAACAAGATAAAATGCACTCTTTTGCGGCAAGAGAAAGAGAATATTACCCGGAGCTTTTCCGTAAACTCTCAAGAAAACGCCGACAACGATTGTATCAGGACCGCCGACAAGATCAGGTACAGTTTCAATCGGAACAAGTGCAACTTTCGGAACGTTCATATCAATTCTTTTATTGATGATCTGCGAGAGTGCAGTAGCGGAATTGCCTGCACCGACATTTCCGATCTCTCGCAAAGCATCAAGTTGTATCGGTGATAAATTCAATTCATCAATCATATTTTTGACCTCTCTAAAGATTTAATTAAGAATCACCAAAATTAAACTTGCATTAAACTGATCACAAGTAATTTTTGTAAAATTTTTGAGGCAGTTTCAACAAAAATTTTTTTCAATCATCTATTACAAAATTTTTAGCGATCTCATCAAAAATTTTTTTATCCGGGAAGACCGACGATCTCTTCAAGGTTAAGCATTATAACTAATCGACCGTCAATATTTCCAATTCCAGATAAGAAATTACTAATGTCAGTCTTATCAACAGCTTTTTTCGGATCAACTAATTTAGTGCGAATCGTCAAAACTTCAGTAACAGCATCGACGAGCATTCCAACCGGAAGATCACCAACCATAACAGTTACAATTCTTGTATCTTCAGTGTAAGACGTTTGTTCTAAACCAAGACGAGTTTTGAGATCGATAACCGGCAAAATGCTGCCTCTTAAATTGATAACGCCTTTAATGTAATTAGCGGAAAATGGTACACGAGTTATATCAACAAGATTGCGAATCTCTTGCACTTGAAAGATATTTACGCCATATTCTTCATCTCTAAGTTTAAACGCGACAACTTGCAGACCTTCATCAATCTCGCTGCCATCATCAGAAGTTGCAACATTGGTTGCGCTTTCTTTAGCCATAATTTTTTCCCCCTAGCAATTAATTATTCAAGATTATTGCAACATTGTGGCAACGTCCAAAATCAATGCAACGCGACCATCACCAAGAACTGTTGCACCAGAGAACATTTTTAAACCCATAAACAAATTACCAAGTGCTTTAATAACAATTTCCTGTTGTCCGATCAATCTGTCAACGACGATACCGGCTTTAGCTTCACCGGCGTGAACGACGACAACAAAAATTTCTTCCGGGTCTTTAATATGCGGCACAAATAATGTTTGTTCCATTCTGATAATCGGAATTATTTCACCACGCAACACAATGACTTCTTTATTCTGAACAGTTTTTATATCGTCCGGCTTGATATTGATCGTGCTGTCGATCGATGCAAGCGGAATTGCATACATTTCTTCTTGAACTTTAACAAGCATTGCTTGAATAATTGCAAGAGTCAAAGGCAATTTAATTTTAAATACAGAGCCTTCATTAACTTTAGTTTCAACGTCAACGTGACCGCTGAGTGATTCGATCTTTGATCTGACAACGTCCATACCAACGCCACGACCGGAAATATCAGAAATTTTTTCAGCCGTCGAAAAGCCCGGCAAGAAAATAATTCTAACTGCGTCAGCATCGTCCATCTTGTTGACTTCTTCTTGTGAATAAAGTCCTTTTTCAACAGCCTTGCGACGAATGACATCAGCATCAATACCTTTACCGTCGTCAGTAACCATAATAACAACGTTATTACCTTCGTGACGAGCGATCAAGCCGACTTCACCAACTCTAGGCTTACCTTTAGCTTCACGATCGTCAGGCATTTCAACGCCGTGATCAAGTGAATTTCTTAACAAGTGCATAATTGGATCGCCGATCTCATCGATAACGGTACGATCTAATTCTGTCTCTTCACCTTCGATCGTTAAATTGATCTCTTTGTTAAGTTCCTTAGTAACGTCACGAACCATACGAGGAAAACGGTTGAAAACTTGACTGACAGGAACCATACGGACTTTCATAACGATATTTTGAAGATCAGTTGTAACACGATCCATTTGTTCCAATGTTTCAGTGAGTTCCGAAAGTCTATGAGTCTGACCGATCTGTTCAAGACGAACTTTGTTAATAACAAGCTCACCCATCAAGTTCATCAAAACGTCTAATTTTTCAATATCAACACGAACTGATTGACTTCCGTGAGATTTCTTTTGTGCTCCGGCAGCAGCAGGTGCTTTCGCAGGTGCTTTAGCGGATGCCGCTGCAGGTTTAGCCGCAGTTGCCGCTGCTTGAGGTGGTGGTGCCGCAGCCGGTTTAGGTGGTGGAGGTGGTGCGGCAGCCGGTGCAGATGCCGCCGGTGCCGGTGGCGGCGCAGCAACAGCATTAAGATCAATAATGCTTGTCTCTGCTTTCTCAACTTCAGAGATACTCATAACAGCATCGCTAACAGCTTTTTCTTCTGATCCGGTAACTAATACAACGTCGAATGAACGTTCAAATTTTTCTTGCTCTAAATCTTCAGCAGGTGGAATTGATTTTATAACCTCACCTAATTCGTCAAGAGCATTCATAACCATATAGGAACGTGCTGACTTCAAAAGACAGGATTCAGCTAATGTAACTTTCAAGAGTATTCCGTGCATACCGCCTTTTTGTGCTTCGGAAATTACATTTTTTTCTGTCTCTGAAAGATCAATTCCAGGAATAGCGGCAGCAGGCGCAGCGGCTGGAGCGGCGGCAGCTTGTGCAGGTGCAGCGGCAGGTGCCGGAGCAGCGGCGGCTGGTGGTGGAGCGGAACCAGGTTTTGAAATGGAACTTAATTTTGCAACGAGTTCCGAAACGTCGATCAAATCTTCAGGATCACCATTAGCAACATTATTTATCATTTGCTCTAGGGAATCAACGCACTTGAATAAAGTATCAATTATATCTTCGCTGATCTTTAATTGTTCTTTTCGCAAAAGATCAAGTACATCTTCCATTTCGTGAGTAAGTTCCGCGATCTTGTTATAACCCATTGTTGCTGACATACCTTTAAGCGTATGAGCATTACGGAAAATTTCATTTAATACTGAAAGATCTTCTGCATTTTCTTCAAGTCCAAGCAAGCCGTCATTAAGTGATTGTAAATGTTCGTGCGACTCGTCAAGGAACATATCCATATATTGATTATTGTCAGCCATAAAATTTGCGCTGCGGTTGATTTTTCAACCGCGCTTCCCCCCTTTGAGCGGAATTTATTCTATTATCCACTAGAAAATTTTTTATATTCAACGTTGACGATCGATTATTAACGTACCGCATCAACGATCAATTAATAATTAGAAATTAGAATTATAAATTAAAATAATTACGCATTCCGCATTCTTAATTCCGAATTAATTATTTTTTCACTGCGTCAACGATCGCTGACGCAATTTGAGTTAAAGGTCTAATTTCGTCTGAAAGTCCGGCATCAACAACAGCTTTCGGCATACCATAGACAACACAAGAATCTTCATTTTGTGCAATGCAATAACCGCCGTTAGCTTTGATCTTCTTCATTCCTTCACAACCGTCGCAACCCATACCGGTCATTATTACACTAACTAAATCTTTTTTGAATTGAGCAACGGAGTCGAAAAGGACATTAACAGCCGGACGATGATTTCCAACAGGCGGCTCTTGACTCAAGACAATTTTTCTGGCGTTGACACCTGCCGGTGCAACTCTCATATGATAATTTCCGGGTGCTATATAAACGTGTCCGGGTTCTATAATTTCATCGTTTTCAGCTTCTTTGACGGAAATTGCAGAGATCGAATCAAGTCTTTCTGCAAGTGATTTTGTAAAACCTGCCGGCATATGTTGAACGATCACAACGCCACAAGGTAAATTTGCAGGCAGACGAGTTATAACCGCTTGCAATGCTTGAGGTCCGCCGGTTGAAGTGCCGATCGCTACGATTTTTTTCCCGTTTAAATTTGTTGAACTGCTTGGAGTAACTTCACTTGTTGAAGGCACATATTTAATTGTAGGTTTTTGTCCGAGTTTTAAACCTGTTCGCTGTTGAATTTCTACTTTCTTTTTGCCGAACGGTTGACTAAATCTTGAGCCTGTTAATGGAGTTGTTGAATTTATTTTTGAGGTTGAAGCAGTTGGAAAGTTTGACGGCTTCGTTGAATTTATTGCAGATACTGTTGATATTGAAGGCTTAGGCAATGAAGATTTTATTGGATCGCTTATTCGCGGCTGATTAACGTGAGCTTGAGCCGCTTCTCTGCATTTAGTAATAATTTCGTCCTGCAGATTATCAATCTTTGAAATTGATCCGCCGGCTTTGCTTATAAAATCAACTGCGCCTAATGAAAGTGCTCTTATCGTTGCATCAGTTCCGCGTTGAGTCATTGAACTAAACATAACAACCGGCACGGGACATTCTTCCATAATTATTGCAAGTGCTTGCAGTCCGTCCATAACCGGCATTGTAACATCAAGAGTCACAACATCTGGCTTTAACTGTTTAACTTTATCAATAGTATCTTTTCCATTGATTGCTGTTCCAACTACTTGAAAATCGCTCTGCTTGTTAAACAAGTCTGAGAGAACTTTTCGCATGAATGCAGAATCATCAGCAACCAAAACACGAATCATCCTGCTCACCTCTTTTGAGAATTAATTATTTAATTCAAAATTTTTCATTCGTGATTAACTAAAAAATTTCAACTTGACATACTCCGCACGAATAAATTCGGCGGATTCTGCTATCAATGACACTAGCCTCAAAATAAGGTCTTACGGTGTCTACTGCATAGGTTGATGCCCCAACCCATAATTTAAAATATTAATCGCAGCATTACGATCTCGATCGTGCAACGCTCCACATTTCGGACATCGCCACTCTCTTATACTCAAATCTTTGATCAC
>JAFUZV010000228.1 GCA_017476425.1 Selenomonadaceae bacterium | reverse complement strand
TTTTCAGGAACTTTAGTTCTTCCGCCGTAACGAGTGATAATTACTGTTTGAGTTATTCCGGGCAAAGTATATTCTTGTTTGAGTGCAGCAGCAGCGGCAAGAAATGAACTAACTCCGGGCGTTACGTCGAATGAAATATTTTTCGCCGTCAAGATATTCATTTGCTCTTGAATTGCTCCATAAATCGACGGATCGCCGGTGTGAAGTCTAACTGTCGTCAAATTTTCAGATTCAGCCTGTTCGATCACTTGAATTACTTCGTCAAGCGTCATAGTTGCTGAATTATATTTTTTCGCTGTCGATTTACAAAAATTCAGCAGATCAGGATTAACCAGCGAACCGGCATAAATTACAACGTCAGCATTTTCCAAAAGCCGCTTGCCTTTGACAGTGATTAATTCAACGTCGCCTGAGCCTGCTCCAACAATATGCACCATAAAATTTTTTCCTCCAAGAATTTAATTTATTATATTAATTGCAATATTATCAAATAACAGTTAAACTATCAACAAAAAATTTCTAAAGAGGTTTAAAAAATGAAATTAATGGGAATACTCGGACCACGTGGAACTCATTCAGAAGCGGCAGCAGTTTATTTGAATGAAATTATTGATGAGCCGTTGGAATTAATAATTTATCAAGAAATTTATGACGTATTGATCGCCGTTGAAAATGGTGAAGTTAATGCAGGATTCGTTCCCGTTGAAAATTCACTTGAAGGATCAGTGAACATAACACTTGACACTTTGGCAAGATCGGACAATTTGATCGTTACTCGTGAATTGATCTGGTCAGTGCACAATCATTTAATGACTAAGCCGGGTGTTGACGCTTCGCAGATCAAAAAGATTTTTTCACATTCGCAGCCGATCTCTCAATGTCGAAAGTATCTGCAAAAGAATTTTTCAACAGCGAAAACTTTTACAACTTCATCAACTGCTAAAGCCGCTGAAATTGTTGCTGAGTCGAAAATTTCTGATGGCTATGCTGCGATATGCACTAAACGAGCCGGTGAATTAAATAACCTTGTGACGATCGCTGATGAAATTCAAGACAATATGCTAAACAGTACAAGATTTTTTGAAATTCGCCGCCGCAATGAAGATTTTCAGATCGATTCGCCGAAAGATAAAATTTTGATCATTTGTCAAATTGATGGTGAGCACGCCGGTGCATTATGTGAAGTGCTTGAAGAATTTGCATTTCGTAACGTCAATATGACTAGGATTGAATCACGACCGGCAAGGACTAAATTAGGTGAATATATTTTTTTCTTCGATCTTGATACAAACATTGATCAAAATATTCTTAATGAATCGATCGCCGCTGTTAAGCAAAAAAGTATCTGGCTTAAAAATCTCGGATCATTTCCTGTTATCATTGCGAACAATAAATAATTTTTGAAAGTGAGTTGAAATTTAATGCACGTTTACACCAAAACCGGTGACGACGGTACAACCGGACTTTACACCGGTGAACGAGTTAAAAAAAATTCATTGCGTGTTGAAGTCTATGGAACGATTGACGAAGCTAATTCTGCGCTTGCAATGAGTAGATCATTTGCAAAAAGTAATGAAGTCAAGCAGAAAATTTATAATTTGCAAAAATTAATGTCGCTTTTAATGGCTGATCTTGCAAGCCTCAACAAGCCGCTGATGATCACCGCTAAAAATATTTCTGATATTGAAAATGACATTGATGAAATTGAATCAAAACTTCCGAAATTGACGGCGTTCATTATTCCGGGCGATAGTCAAGCCGGATCATTTTTAGACTTAGCAAGGACGATCACTCGACGAGCAGAAAGAAAATTGTTGACACTTGCAGAGAGTGAAGAAGTCCACGAAGTCGATCGAATTTTAATTAATAGAATTTCTGATTATTGCTTTATGTTGATGCGTCTTGAAGATCAAATTGTTAATCACTAATCAAAAAAATTTTAGTTGAGTCGATGATAAAAAATTTTTTCGTCGACTTTTTTATTACAAAAAAATTGCCCGCTTAATAACGAGCAAAAATTATAATTATCAACATAAAATTTTCTTAATTCCGCATTCCGAATTTCTAATTCCGAATTAATTAAAGTCCTTTTGATCTTTTGAGTTCTTGAAGTTTCGGACCCATAATGCGTTTGTAAGCCTCAACGCCCGGTTGATTGAAAGCGTCAACGTTAGAAAGTTCACCTTCATAAGCGACAGACATTGCAAGCATATAAAGCAATTCGCCAAGATGATATTCATTGAGTTCCGGCAACGTAAAGCAAGCATTATAACGGTTATCAGACTTGAGAGCGTCAGCATTTGATTGACGAGCAACTTCAAGAGCTTCACTCATAGTAACGCCGGAAATATCAGCAAGTTTTTGGGCATTCGGGAAAACATTCGGAATTACAAAATCATTATCCCATTTAGCGATCTTAATGAATTGAACAACTTTATCAAGTGTGCCTTCTTGATGCTGTTGAGTCTGTGAATGCATATCAGTTGTACCGACTGCAACAAGCGGCGTACGACCATAATTAACAACGTTACCTTCTTTGTCGAATTTCTTACCGAGCGACTCAGCAAGTAATTGAATATACCATTCTGAAACAGATTTGAGATAATCGCCATAAGGCATCATAACTTCGATATTGCGACCGTGCTTTTGTGCCGCTGCAAATTTCAAAGCGGCGTTGAGCATTGCAGGATTTTCCCACATATTATCGTTTTGACAAGCCTCATCCATATGACGAGCACCTTCAAGGAATTTTTCAATATCCATACCGATAACCGCTGCCGTCGTTAATCCAACTTCACAGAAGATTGTGAAACGACCGCCGACACCGTCAGGAACTGCAAAAGTTTCCCAACCGTTTTCAACTGCAAGTTGTTTCAAAAGTGTTTTCTTTTCCATATTCGGATCAGTAACTGCGACGATCTCAATTTCAATGTCGTCAACTTTCTTAAGTGCATCATACATCACCATAAAGTTACTCATTGTGTCAAGAGTTCCGCCGGATTTAGAGATAACGATCAACATTACTTTGAATTTGCGCTGCTCATGAGTCTTGACAATCTCAGCTTGCGCCTTAAGATGATTGATAATGTCACCGGTTCTTCTCGTATCAATATTTTGACCGCTGAAATAAACTTTTGGAAGACCTTTTCTTTGTTCTTTAGTCCAAGTGTTCCAAAATTCGCCGCAGAAAACATCAAAGAGAACTTTATTGCCTAAGAAACTGCCGCCAATACCGAGTGAAACAACTGCATCAACGTTATTGCGAATGCGTTCCGTGAAGTCGTGAAGTCTCTTAATGCTTGCAGGTGAGTTGAGATTTAATTTTCCATTCTCTTCAGTGATATAAGGCAGTTTTGAGAAATAAACTTTTTCAGGCGTACCATCTTTTGAAAGGTGAGCTTTGATAACTCCATCACTACGCATAACTTTCATAGCTTCGTGAGCTTTTTTCAATGCGTCTGAATAGCTGTCAAGATCAGCTTGAGTAACTTTACCTTCACCAAAAAGATTGTCGTAATCGAACGAGAAACCGGACAACAATGTCAATGCCATAAAACTATCACACTCCTAAAAATAATTAAGAATTAAGAATGCGGAATGCGGAATTGTTTTATTAATTCCTAATTCCGAATTACGCATTCTGAATTAAATTAAGTAATTCTTCGGTTTTTTCTTTGAGTAATTTTGCATCGCCGCGAGTTTCGACATTAAGTCTGATATAAGGTTCAGTTTCAGAACTTCGCAAATTAAATCGCCAATCATCAAAATCAACGCCTATACCGTCGATCGTTAAAACTTCTCGATCTTTGCCGTAAATTTCAGCGATCTTTTTCATAATTTGCTTTGAAATATCCATACTTGCAACTTTAGTATTAAGTTCGCCGGAAACAGGATATTTATTTTGACGATCTTTCATTAACTGCGAAAGAGTTTTATCAGACATACATAAAAGCTCAGCGATCATTAACCAAGGGATCATACCGCTATCACAATAATAAAAATCTCTAAAATAATGGTGAGAACTCATTTCACCGCCATAAATAGCATTTTCACGGCGCATAACTTCTTTGACGTAAGAATGACCGGATCGACAGACAATCGGACGACCGCCCATACTTTCAACAATGTCGACAGTATTCCAAACAGCACGAGGATCATAAACGATCGCTGCGCCTTTGTGCTTTAACAAAAAATTTTGCGCTAGAAATCCAACAAGGTAATAACCTTCAATGAAACCGCCTTTTTCGTCGAAAAGAAAACAACGATCAAAATCGCCGTCAAATGCAACGCCAAAATCAGCGTGATTAACGATAACTGCACGTGAAGTAACAGCACGATTATCTTGACGCAATGGATTAGGTACACCATTAGGAAAATAACCGTCAGGATCATTGAAGACTTTGACGATCTCAAACGGCAGATATTTTTCAAGTTCATTGATAATCGGACCTGCTGCACCGTTGCCTGTATTGATAACAACTTTTAACGGCTTGAGATTTTTAATATCGACGTAGGACAAAATACATTTAATATAATCCTGCATAATGTCGATTCTAAAAATATTTCCTGTTGCCTTTTGATGTGACCAATCACGGCTTTCATCAGCAACAGCATCACGAATATCAAATAATCCGGTTTTCGGGCTGATCGGCTGCGCACCTTTTTTAACGCACTTCAAACCGTTGTATTGTTGAGGATTATGACTTGCAGTAACCATAATTCCGCCGTCAAGTTCTTTCGATCCGACTGTGAAATAAATCATTTCAGTGCCGCATTGACCAACGTCATAAACATCACAACCGGACTCAGTGAGACCACGAATCAAAGCATCGTTAATCGTCGGACTTGAAAGCCTAACGTCGTGACCGACAGCAACTTTTTTTGCATTGAAGAGCTCAGGAAAAACTCGACCAACTCTATAAGCAAGTTCTTGATTAATTGTCTTCGGATAAATTCCTCTAATATCATAAGCACCAAAACCGCTTGTATCAATCGACATACTTTCCTCACTCTTTCTAAAATTTTTTCTAAAAATAATTTTTATATCATTAAATTTAATTATGCTATTCTATTTGATTTTTGATATTCCTTTAATTGACAGAAAATTTTTTTATCTTTGAAGAGAAATTTAAAAGCCGAAAAAATTTTCTTCAGCGTTTGAAAAAAATCTTTCGGCTCAATACATTTCAAAAAATATTTTTGTTAAGCAAGAAGTTTTTTAATTAACCATAAATTCTTGCTTCAAGTGGTTTTAATTTATTCAGATCGATTTTGTCTTCACTATCAACTAAAATCTTTTTGCTAATAAATTCTTTCGGTAAGTCAACAGTATTCAATGAGAAATTCACAACAGTGATCATACGTTTATTATTAAGATTTCTTGCGAATGCAAAAATTTCTTCGCTGTTCGGCAAAAGTAATTCATAATCACCGGCGATCAATTCTTGATGCTTGCTTCTGAATTTCGCTAATTTCTTGTACCAGTTAAGCACCGAATTAGGATCTTTTTCCTCCGCCGCAGCATTCACTTTTATATAATTTTCATTAACCGGCAGCCAAGGTGTTCCATTTGAAAAACCGGCATTTTTGGAATTATTCCATTGCATCGGAGTTCTTGCATTATCACGACTGAAGAAGTGAATAAATTCCATCGCTTGATCTTTTGAAAATCCTTCTTTGATCGCAAAATCAAATTGTCCGTGCGAAGAAATATCATTATATTGATCGATCGAATTCCAAGCAACATTAGTGCAGCCGAGTTCTTGACCTTCGTAAATAAATGGCGTGCCTCTCAACGTCAGCAAAACAGTTGAAATTGCTTTAGCGGCTTTGATCGGATCAGCACCTTTAGCAATGAAATGATTGACACAACGCGGCTGATCGTGATTTTCAAAGAATACCGG
>JAFUZV010000227.1 GCA_017476425.1 Selenomonadaceae bacterium | reverse complement strand
GGCAAATAGTAAGCTGCTTCTTTGCACATCTCGGCGACGTTTTCAGTAATAACTTTTACGTCCAGCTCTCTCAATGTTAATCCCTCCAATAATTTTAATACGCAATTTCATTTGATGCGATTAGTCACACCATTTTGAATAATTATTTGTCAAATAATGATAAATTCCTGCTATCCTTCTTAAAATTATTATGAGCCTTTTCATTGAAAAATTTTTAATTTGAATTTCTTGGTTGATGAAAAAAATTTTTTAATTGTCTCTTCTTTATCAGTCTAATTGGGCATTCTTTGAAGAATTACAAAAATATTTTCTTCACAAAAATTAAATTATAGACGAAGTCAATTAAAACTGTTAAAATAAAAAATAATTTTTTAGTGAGGCAGGTGAAATTATGCTTCAAATTTTTAAATCACTCGAATCAGGACATTTACAAGAATTGTCGTTGAAAACTCTTGAAAAAGGCTCGTGGATTAACATAATTGATCCGACTCCATACGAATTAAAAGTTATCAGCAGTTTAACGGATGTTGAGCCGGATTTTTTGAGATCAGCACTTGACGACGAAGAACGATCACATATCGACGTTGAAGATGATTGCATAATGATCTTGACTAATGTGCCGATCATTCGTGAAGAAGAAAGTTATGATACTTTGCCTCTTGCAATAATTTTGACTAAACAATATTTGATAACTGTTTGTCTTGAAGAAACGCCGGTGATCGCTGACTTCAATGAAAGAACGTCAAGATTATTTCGGACTTTCAAGAAGACGCAATTTTTATTTCAAATTCTCTACAAATCTGCAACATTTTTTCTGCGTTACCTTCGTCAAATTAATAAACTTTCAGATGAGATTGAAGAACGTTTGAGACATTCAATGAGAAATTCTGAAATTTTACGCTTGATGGAACTTCAAAAAGGTTTAACTTATTTTAATGCGGCACTTCGATCAAATGGTGCAGTACTTGAAAAATTATTGCGTTTGAGATCAAGCCGAACACTTGAGGGAATTTTAGACATTTATGAAGAAGATGAAGACCTTTTAGAAGATGTAATTATTGAAAATAAACAGGCTCGTGAAATGGTTGAAATGTACAGTCAAATTTTATCTCGGCTTGCTGATACATTTTCTTCGATCATTTCAAACAATCAAAATATGGTTATGAAATTCCTTGCGGCAATGACGATCATAATTGCAATTCCAACAGTCATATCTAGTTTTTTCGGAATGAATGTTCCTGTTCCGTTGAGTGAAAATGTTAATGGTTTTGGGATCGTTATAATTATTGCTATGGTTGCCTCGTGTATATCAGCATATATTTTTTGGCGAAAACATATGTTTTGATTGAAAAAATTTTTAAATGGACGTGTTTGTAATTGAAGTGCATTAGACCAACTTATATAAATAATTTTCAATGTGACGGTAAAACTTGCGGCAGTCGTTGTTGTAAAGGCTGGCGTGTCGTCGTTGAAGATGAGACTTATAAAAAATTTTGTGCGATCGAAGATGAGAATGAGCGACAAGAAATTTTATCTGAGTTTGATCAATCTGACGACAAAAAAATATTCGTCAAGTTGAAAGATAATTTAGATTGTCCATTTCTTGACGAAGATTATTTATGTAAAATTCAAAAGCGACACGGTGAAGAATATCTGACGGCGATTTGTCATTCTTATCCGAGAGTGATTTATAAACTTGATAACATTTTAGAAGAATCAATGACTTTGACTTGTCCGATCGCTGAAAAATTAATTTTATTACCAAAAATGCCGATCGAATTTGAAGAAATAGAAATTGATCCGCCGCGTGGAATTTTCGATCGAACGAACAAAATTAAATTGCCGGTTGAAGAATCAATTTCAATTCAAGCGACTGCAACAGCAATTCTTCAAAGTCGAAATATGTCATTCAACGAGCGACTTTTAAGATTGTGTTTACTCTTGCAAGATAATAAATTTGTCGGTAAAATTAATCTTGACTTCGACGCAGATCGACACGCTGAAATTATGATTGATATTTTTGCTGAGATGTACGATACTAATATGAGTGATGAAAAAAAATTAAATCTCAAAAAAATTTATCTTAATTACAATGAAACGATTCTTGCAAGGCTGATGAATAATTACGCCCATATTTTTGAAAATTATCTTGTCAATGAATTTTTTATGCGATGCTATCCATTTGCATTTGATGGCGGACTTTGGAATAATTGCAAGATTTTTATCACAAGTTATAAGGCTATGGAATTTGCGATCATTCTCACGGCAATTTCAAAAAATGGCTTCGTTAGTGAAGATGAATTTTTAACGATGATCGACGCTATCAACGAGAAACTTGATCATAATCGCGGCGGAATGAAAGCGATTTGTAATTTTGCTGAAAAAATCAATGACATTGAAGGTTTTATTAATATTGCGTTGAATATGAAAAGCTAAATTTTTTAGTGAGGTGTTTAAGAACTGCTGAAGAGCGGTGAATAATATGGCAAAGGTAAGCAATAAAAGATTGAGAACATTATTATTGACAGATTCAACAGAAAAAGCAAAGACAATTAGAAAATGTGTCGGCAATCAATATTTAGTTATGTCGTCTGATGGATTCTTACGTGATTTTCCTAAGACGCAATTAGGTATAGACACTGAAAATAATTTTGAGCCGAAATATATAACGGTTCGAGGCAAAGGCAAATTACTTGAACAAATTCGCAAAGAGAGTTTAAAAGCACGTCGAATTTATGCACTTACTGATCCCGATCGACAAGGTGAAATGATCGCTTTGCATTATTGCGATCTCTTCGGAATAAATCCAAGTTCCAATTTCCGTGTCGTACTGAATGAACTCAACAAAGAGAGTATAAAAAATGCGTTGAATAATGCAAGACCGATCGATCAGAAATTAGTTAATGCTTTTTATGCCAGACGAGTGATCGAAAGAATTTTTTTATATAAATTAAATCCATTACTTTGGCACAAAATTTATCGTGGAATAACGATCGGCTTGTTTCCTGCACTTATTTTGAAAATCATTTGCGATCAAGAAAAGAAATTACAACCACTCAATCAGATTATCGAAATTGCAAAAGATATTAATTTAGATAAACCGCTTGACTTGAAAAAATTACAACTTGCCGCCGCTAAAGAATTAAATTTTCATATTGGAACGACGGCAATAACTTTGCGTCAACTTTATGAAGGCGTAAATGTTGGAAATTCTCACGTTGGCTTGATAACTTACTATGATAACGAAGTGATCAATATTTCAAGTGAGAATCGAACGCCGGAAAGTGTCAAGGAATTTTTAACGCCGAATCAATTCAAGTTGTATAATTTGATCTGGCAAATTGTCAATGATAATCTAAAAATAAATTCCAAAATCGAAGGCTCACCAACGCGATATAATGATTATTCGTTGATGCTTGAAATTAATTCAAAAGGGTTAGATTGGTCAAGAATTTTTTCATTATCTCTTTGTGGCTTGATTAAAAGAAAATTTATTGAACTCACTGACGAAGGCTATAAATCGACTAAACTCGGCAACAACGTTTTAAAAGTTTTGAAAGAAAATTTTTCTTCGTTGATAACTATCAAGACGATTAACAAGATCGAAATGCAAATTAATTCAGTTTTGAATGATGAATTGACAACTGACAAGGCTATTGAAAATTTTTATAAGCAATTCAATAATCTCTTTATTAAGGCTTGTGATAAACTAGGTGAAGATTTAACGCCGCAAGATCCGCCGCCGATCGAAAGCGATGAAATTTGTGATAAATGCGGTAGAAAAATGCTGATTCGTCGCAGTCGTTATGGATTATTTCTTGCTTGTTCAGGTTACCCTGAGTGCAAGAATACTAAACCTTATATTGAATATCTCGATCAAAAATGTCCTAAATGTGGCGGACGATTAACGAAACGCAGAATAACCAGAGGACAAATTACATATAGCTGTGAAAATTTTCCGACTTGTGATTTCAGTACTTGGGATGAACCGCAAAATAGAACTTGTGAAGTTTGTGGATCAACTTTGTTTTCTCATAAGTTTAAAGATCGTGCAGCGATCAGTTACTGCGGAAATGAAAATTGTCCGTCAAGAGAAGATCACCCGATAAATAAAATTCTTGAGCATCAAAAGATCAAAGCTGAGGCTAAAAAGCAGAAGAAACTCAAAAAATTTTCTTCAGACACAAAAACGATTGAAGAATAAATTTTGCAAAAAAATTGACAGTGATAAATTTCACTGCCTTTTTTGCTCTCAAGAATATTTTTCAAGTCGCTGCTTTGCAAGTTGTTCAAATTTTCCTTCACCGAAATTTACAAACGGTTTAATGGAAATTCCACCACGAACGCTGAAATCGCCAATGACTTCAAGATAACGCGGCTCCAGCAATTTGATCAAATCGCTTGCAATGGTATTTACAACATCTTCGTGAAACGTGCCGAAGTTTCTAAAACTCGTTAAGTAAAGTTTAAGACTCTTACTTTCGACGAGTTTTTTATTTGGTATGTAATTTATAATTATCGTTGCAAAGTCCGGTTGATGAGTTATCGGACAAACGCAAGTAAATTCGTCGCTGATCAGCTTAACGAAATAATCACGATCAGAATTTTTGTTATCGATCGCCTCTAATACTTCCGGCGAATAATTGTAAATGTAATTTGTTTCATTGCCTAAATTTTTTAATTCATTCAAAATAATTTCTCCTTAAAAAATAATTTAACATTCAGATGTCACAGACATTTCATAATATTGCAGTGGCGAATTATCCGCAACGATCAATTTCTCTTCAATATATGGCGATAAAAATTTATTTTCAAATACTTCAATAGGCTCAGGTCGTCCGAATAAGTAGCCTTGAATTGCATCTGCGTGACATTGATTTTTTAATAGTTCATACTCGGCGATCTCTTCAACACCTTCAATACAAGTTTTAATTCCGATCGAATGACAAAGCATTATCGTGTAGTGGACGAGTCGACAATCAAATTCAGATTCAAGGATATGTTCAACGAATGCCCGATCGATCTTCACAATGTCGCAACTCAAATATTTCATTGCTGCAAGTGAAGAATTGCCTGTGCCGAAATCATCAATAGCGATCTTTATTCCATTTCGTCGAAATTCATCAAACTGTTGATTAACAAATGACCAATTAGCAACGACTTTGCTCTCTGTCAATTCAAGAATCAGCGCATCAGTCGGAACTTCATAACGATTTAAGCAGTCAACAACAAATTCTTGAAAACTAAAGTCTTTGAGTTGTTCATAACTTAGATTAACGCTGATTTTGAAATTTGAAATTATATTGCGCCATCGTCTGACGGTTTTAATTGACTCTTCCAAAACCCAGCGTCCAACAGGCAAGATCAATTTCGTTTCTTCAAGGATCGGAACAAATTCAGTTGGAGAAACCATTTTGCCGCGAGGATTATGCCAACGCAAAAGTGCCTCTGCACCAACAATTCTCCGACTATTCGTCGCTACTTGCGGTTGATAATACAATTCAAAATCTGAACAATCATTTTCAACACTTCGACGCAAATATTCTCCCATATAAAGCGATCTAACCCAACGATTGTATTGTTCCTTAGTGAAAATTATATTTTGATTTTTGCCTTCACGCTTTGCAAGATCCATCGCCGCTTCTGCGTGCTTATGAAGGACTAAATATTCACGTCCGGATTGTGGATAAAATACTGTGCCGGATGAGATCGTGCAGAAAAATGATCGACCATTAACAACAATCGGTATCAACAACGCACGCTGAATATTTGAAAAAAGTTCTTCAATAGATTCTTCATTTGCATTAGGATAAACGACTGCAAAAGTATCACCGTCAAGTTTAAAAAGTTTGAGATGATGAGGTAACAATTTTGAAACGATATTAGCAACGTGACGAAGAATCACATTACCAACAGCACGGTTATGAGTCTCGTTAATAAGTTTAAAATTATCTAAACCAAAGAGGAATATTGCACCGCCGACATTTTTCTCAC
>JAFUZV010000226.1 GCA_017476425.1 Selenomonadaceae bacterium | reverse complement strand
TTTTTTTTTTTTCTTCTATTTTGATCGTGCATATTTTTTATTTTTTTGGTAGTAACAGTAGTAACAGTAGTAACAACGGCATACTGACGCGGTTTATAGGCATTGCTCAGGTAGTAACAAAGTAGTAACACTTTTATTTTAGGTAGTAACACGGCGTAATGGCGCGGTTTATGAGACTTTTAATGTAGTAACAAAATCGATAATTGAAATGAAATGCAATTTATTAGTACAAAAAAGTTGCAATTTTAATTTAACAGAAGGTGTGATATAGTGGCGTTGGTGATAGAAATGCAAGAGCAAAAAGAAAAAAAGTTATTGCGATATATAAAAAAAATGCTAATCAGATTAGCAAAGAAAATAAATAATGGTGAAAAAAGATGTTCGGATTAGATTTTTTCAGTAAATTTTTTGGTGATAGTCTTGCATCAGCGAGGACGACAACAAAATTCATAAATATACAAAGTTCAGGAATGAGTGTATGGAATGGTTCAGCGTATGAAAATGACATATACAGATCGGCGGTTGACGCAATAGCACGAAACGCAGCGAAATTGAAAGGTGTACACGTAATAACGAATGCTGAATATAGGAAACCTGCGCAGGAAATGAGGATAAATAGACTATTGCAGATAACACCGAATGAGTTTATGAATAGTTATGATCTTCTGTATAAGCTGATAACAAGATATTTCATAAGCAATAATTCATTTGCAGTCTTGTCTTGGAATGAAAGAGGCTTGTTAGAAGGTATTTATCCTATAGATTATGTTCACGTAGAAATGCAGATAGATGAAAAAGGGAATCTGTATAGTGAATTTCAGTTTAGAAATGGCAAGAGAATAAAATTTTTGTATCGAGATGTAATTCACTTAAGAAGGCATTTCAATAAAAATGAATTGCTAGGAGATGATAACAGAGCATTAGACCCGGCGATCGAGTTAGCAGCAACACAAAATGAAGGCTTGGTGAATAGTATTAAAAGTGGTGCGTCAATTCGAGGCATATTAAAATTTACGCAGATAATGGCGAAGTCACAATTAAAAGAAGCAAAAGACGCTTTCATAGAAGATTATTTAAGTCTAAACAATGAAGGCGGAATAGTGGCAACAGATCAAAAAATGGAATATCAGCCGATCGAAAATAAGCCTGTCATTTTAAACGCCGAACAAATAAAGCTGATACAGGAGAAAATTTATAACTACTTAGGAATCAGTGAAAAGATAGTAAATAGCAGCTATTCAGAAGATGAATATAGTGCATTTTATGAAAGTACAATCGAGCCGATCGCCACGCAGTTATCATTAGAGTTTACACGGAAAATATTTAGTGAAAGAGAAATAGCGTTCGGCAATGAAATAATCTTTGAATCAGGCAGGTTGCAATTTTCAAGCAATCAAACAAAGATCAATCTGATAAAAGAGTTGATCCCATATGGTTTGTTAAGTATCAATCAAGCAATGGAAATATTGAATTTACCGCCAGTAGAAAATGGAGATCGAAGGTTGCAAACGTTGAATGTTATAGAATCAGATAGAGCAACCGAATATCAATTAAAAAAGGCAGGTAACAAAGATGATTGAAAAAAGAATGTCAGAAATTCAAACAGAAAATAATTCAGAAAAGTTAATGCTAGTGGGATATGCAATCGTGTTTAATAAACCGGCACGGATTGAAACTATAAATGGAAATAGTTATATTGAGATAATCAGAAGAACGGCATTAGCTGAAACAGAAATGCAAGACGTGAAATTGTTACTGAATCATGATATAAACAAAATACCATTAGCTAGAACGCCAAAAACAATGCAATTAATGATAGATGATAAAGGTTTAAAAATCTGCGCAGAGTTAGCGGATACAGTCGAATCAAGAAGTGTATATGAAGCAGTGAAGCGTGGTGATTTAAGCGGTATGAGTTTTTCATTTAAAGTTGCAAAGAATGGTGATGATTGGGAAAATCAAATTAGAACGATCAAAAAGATAGAAAAAATTTATGAAATCAGCATTGTTACATTTCCTGCGTATGCTGAAACAACGATAGAGGCAAGGAGAAAAATAGAATCAGAAAAAAGAAGAAGGCAAGAATTACAAATCAAATTAGCGTTATTGAATGCAGATTTAATATTAATGGAGGATTGAAAGAAATGAAATTTGAAAATGTTGCAGAGGCTTTTAATTTTTATAGAAGTCAAACAGTCGAAACGATCGAGAAAAGAGCAAAAGAAATAGAAAATGAAATCAGCAAGAATGAAAATGCAGATGTCGAATCACTCAGCATTGAGTTAGACGGAATGAAAGAAGCAAAGGCAGATATAGAGCAAAGTTTAAATCTGTTGAATAATGCAAAAGAAAAAATCACTTCAGTATTAGCAAGTGCAGACGCAGAAGGCAATGAAGGCAAAAATACAGATGATGATGATATTCTTGCAACGTCAGAATATCGAAGTGCTTTTTATAAAAATTTGCAGGGAAGGCAATTAACGGCAAAAGAACAACGAGCGATGAAAATAGCAAGAAATAAATTTGAGAAAAGAGCAAATGAATTTTCTACAAGCACAAACAGCGCGGCAGTTATACCAACAGCAACACTTGATGAAATAGTAAAGAAGGCAAGAAAACAAGGCGGCTTAATGTCAGAATGTCGAGCGTTTGCAATACCTTCAAAGATAGCGGTGCCGATCGGAACGCCAGCAAGTCGAGCGGCGTGGCACGTCGAAGGTGAAGAATCAAAATCACAAAAAGTAAGTCCAACAAGCGTAATATTTGACAGCAACGAAATATTAAAGATATTCAGCATATCAGCAAAAGTACAAACGATGTCAATTTCAGCGTTTGAAAGTTACTTGACAGATGAATTAGAAGCGTGCGTAATGGAAACGATCGACGACGCTTTAATAAATGGAACAGGCAGCGGACAAGGTAAAGGCTTGATGTCTATCACTTGGAATGATAGCAATAGTGTTACAACGTCAATTAATATCACATATAAAGACGTAATAGCAGCAGTAGCATTATTGAATAGAGGATATGCAAACGGCGCAAAATTCGCAATGAATAATAAAACGTTATGGAATGTGTTTTATGGAATGGTTGACGTGAATAAAAGACCGATTTTTATTGTTGATCCAAAAATTGAAAGCATAGGTAAAATTTTAGGCTTTGATGTGATAGTCGATGATAACATAGCAGATGAAACAATCTTTTTTGGTAATTTTGCGCAGTACTTAGGCTATAATTTGCCAAATGGAATAGTGATAGAAAATAGCCGTGAATCTTCTTTTAAATCAGCATTGATAGATTATCGAGCATTAGCAGTGGCAGATTGTAGACCATTAGTCGAAGAAGCCTTTGTTAAACTTTCAAAATCAGAATAAAAAAAATAAAAGCTATATCGTCAAGAATGATGATGTAGCTTTTTTAGGAGAACAAGAAAATGACATTAGAAGAAGGATTAAACGTCTTGCATTTAGACGCAGGGATCAATGATGAATTAGTTCAATCGTTGTTAAATGCAATACCGAATTATATTGAAGTAACAACAGGAATGGATATAGAGCAACAGGCAGAAGAGCCGATGATAAAAATTGTCAGTGGTTTTCTTCTGCAGCTATGGTATTTTTCAGATAAAGCAGATGATGTCAGCTTGAATAGAACTATAGACAGTCTTTTGAAAGCCATCACATTGAAGGTGAAAAAATGAGTGAAAGAATAGGACAGAAAATATATGACAGTCCGGAATGGAAAAAACTGCGCAGAATGTATCTTGAAAGTCGAAATTATATTTGTGAAAGGTGCGGAAAACCTGCGACGATATGTCACCACAAAGAATACATAACAGCGTCAAATATTAATGACATTGAAGTAACATTGAATTTTGATAATTTAGAGGCATTATGTCAGGAGTGTCATAATAAAGAGCATAAGCATAATTTTCAAGGTAAAAAGCAACGTCAAGGGTTTAGTGTTGCTTTTGATGAAAATGGCAATTTGATAAAAAAATCAGATGTATTTATTGTTTTTGGTGCTCCGGGTAGCGGGAAAACTTATTATGTGAAACAGCATAAATTAAAAAGTGATTTAGTATTAGATTTAGATTATATCTGCGCAGCTTTAATGTTAGAAGAAGAAATATACTTAAATCACGATAGCATTTTATCAGTTGCATTACAAGTACGTGAAACCATATATGAATGTGTAGAAAAAAGACAAGGCAAATGGACAAGATGTTGGATAATAACAAGTATGTCAGATGAAATTTTAATAAAAGCATTATCAATCAGATTAAAAGCAGAAATAATAAAAATTGATACACCATTAGAACAATGTATTAAAAATATTCAACAAGATGAAAGGCGAAAAAAAGTAACTGAAATATATTTGAAAATAGCGCGTGATTGGTTTGAATCCTCTACTAGGAAAAAAATTTTTTCTCAAAAAAATTGATCAAAAAATATTTTGATCAAAAAAAAAGACCCCCCCAGCAAAAAAATTTTTTTCTTTTTTTTCCTCAGCGCAGTCTTTGGACTCAGGAAAACCTCCGCAAGTGATTTTTCACGCGAAAATTAAGGAGGATAGAAGATGGCAAAAAGAATTTCAAAGGATATGAAGCAAATTTTAGACAAAATACCGAACGATAAAAAATCTATTGCTAAAGATGTCATTGATGAATTGATTTTTATGAAAAAGACGTTGCAAAATTTGAAAGATACGATAAATGAAAAAGGTGCTGTCGACTATTATCGTGGCAATATGCGTGAATCTCCTGCTGTCAAAAGTTACAATCAGATGATACAGCGATATTCTAACCTCTATGCTCAAATTTTAAAAATGTTACCGAAAGAAGAAAAAGCCGCAATGTCAAATGAATTAGCAGCATTTTTAGGTGCGTCGAAATGAATTACATTGAAGAATATTACAAAGCAATTCAGACAAAAAAAATTATCACTTCAAAAAGAGTAAGAAGGCAATATGAAAAATTGTTTAATGATCTAAAAAATTCTTCTGAATATCATTATGATGAAAAGTTAGCAATGAGACCGATCGAATTTATAGAGCGATTCTGCAAGCATAGCAAAGGCGAGTGGGCAGGTAAAGCAGTCAAGCTAGAATTATTTCAAAAGGCTTTTATAAATGCGCTGTTCGGCTTTGTAGACGCTCAAAACAAGCGGCGTTATCGTGAAGCCTTTTTTTATGTTGCACGGAAAAATGGCAAGTCAACATTGTTAGCTTGTATTGCTTTATATTGTTTGATCGCTGATGGTGAATCAGGTGCAGAAATATATAGCGTTGCAACGAAAAAAGATCAAGCAGCTTTAATTTTTAATGAAGCCGTCAATATGGTTAAACAATCAGCAGACCTGCGAATGAATGTAAAAAAACGAAAGTCGGATTTATATTTTGGTTTAACCTTCAGCGTGATGAAACCATTAGGCAAAAATTCAGATACTCTTGACGGCTTAAATTCAAGCCTTGTTATCGTTGATGAATTACATTCAATACAAGATAGAAATCTGTATGAAGTAATGAAACAATCACAATCTGCACGTCGACAACCTTTATTAATTTCTATCACTACTGCAGGAACATTACGTGAATCAATCTTTGATGATATTTATAAATATGCGATCGGCGTTGCAGATGATACCATTGATGATAAATCCTTTTTGCCGATCATTTACGAGCTTGACGATAAAGAGGAATGGATCAAAAAAGATTGTTGGCAAAAAGCGAATCCTGCACTTGGCAGCATTAAAAAAATTGATGATTTAAATGCAAAAGTGAAAAGAGCTATTCAAAGCCCACGCGATTTAACCGGCGTATTAGTCAAAGACTTCAATATTATTGAAAACCGATCGACGGCGTGGTTGACCTTTGATGATCTGAATAATACTGCAACTTTTGATCTGAATTTATTCAAAGGCAGTTATGCGATCGGCGGTGCTGATTTATCAATTACTACTGATTTAACCTGCGCAACCATTTTATTAATGGATCAATCTGAAAATCGTTTTGTCAGTCAAATGTATTGGTTACCTGCTGATAATTTTGACATTAGAGTTAAACGGGAAAAAATTCCCTATGATAAATGGTTAGAAGAAGGAAAATTGCGATTATGCGCAGGTAATACGATTAATTATTCAGATGTTACAGCTTGGTTTATTGAGATTGTCGAAGTCTACGAAATTACACCTGC
>JAFUZV010000225.1 GCA_017476425.1 Selenomonadaceae bacterium | reverse complement strand
TATTAATTGTCTTTAATTCTAGAATTGGAGAATTCATTTGCACTTCTGCCAGTATTCGTGAAATTAGAAGAATTTATCCAACGTCTCATATTATTTTGCTGGTTTCAAATAATGTTTTGAATATCGCTGAAAATTGTCCCTACGTAAATGAAATTTTTACTTGTGATATTATCAGAAAAGAAGGCTTTTCAGAATATTTTCCAAGTATCATTGAGATTTCAAAAAAATTATTACAGTATCAATTCGATATAGCTTATTCACTAGTTTTTGGTTCTAATGGAGGAATGACTCCACTTATATCTTATATGTCCGGTGCAAAAAAAATTTTTTCTATTGCAATAAATTCAGCCTCAAGATTATTTGCACCTTTGTCAAATATAATTGTTCCTCATACATTATATGGAACTCATGCAGTTGATAGTTGTTTAAGCTATTTAGATTTTCAACTTTCATTGCCGATTGCTGATCGTCATATTGAAGTTTGGATCACACCGTTGGATTTCGCAGAAATAAAAACTTTGATTCCATATCAAGAAAAAAATCTTTATGCAATATGTATAGGTGGTTCTGGAAAACGTAAACATTGGGCAGCGAAATATTATGCCGAATTGATAAATATGATTTTAACCGAAGAATCAACAGCAAAGTTTATTCTACTCGGTGGTAAAGATGAAATTGAAGAAGGCGAAGTCATTGAATCACGTGTAGATAAAAAAGCTGTTGTAAATTTGATCAATAAGACAAGTTATAGGAAAAGTATGGCAGCTTTGAGTTATTGTAAAATTTGCATTGGTAATGATACAAGTTTAATACACGCAGCGGCAGCTTTAAAAATTCCTGTACTGACACCTAATTGTTTAGCTGCGGATATAAAAAATCAATCATCATCTATTAAAAGATGGTATCCTTATAATGTTCCTTCCGTTACAGTTATGCCTAAGAATGCCTTGCCAGAATGTAGAAATTCAAATAATTTTTTTGGCTGTACACAAAATTATTCTCATTGCATAAATCAAATTCCGCCTCATATAATGTTTCAAGCATTGCACATTTTAAAAGATCAAATTACAAAAAATAATACTGAGCCGGTTTATGTTAGTTGGTAAATCTAAAATGAAATTTAATAAATTTTATTTTTGCAAATAATTTAATTAAAAATCAAAAATTTCTTAAATAAATTTAGAATCGAGGTGAATTTAAATTATGATGAATAGCCTTGAAACAGCTGACATCAAAAATTTAACTCAAATCAAAAAAAATAGTATCAAAACAAAATTTTTACTGGTGTTTCTTCCGTTATTTCTGATCAGTTTCATTGCATTTTCTGCGATCAGCTACTTTCTTTGCAATAGAGAATTGATAGAAGGAGCTGATCGGACTGCAAGATCGATCAGTGGGCAAGCCGCAATTTCGCTTGAAAAAGAAATGCAGGAAAAATCAATCCGTCTGCAAGAACTTTCTACAAATCCTGCGATCATTTCTGGTGATCACGCCGCTAAACTTGCCGCCTTGAAAGAAGTCAAAAGTCATACACAAGGCTTTGAAATGATAGCCTTTGCAGATTTAAACGGAAATGCTTTTAACGAATCAGATACAGCAATGGCTCGTGGCGATCGTGAATATTTCAAAAGTGTTATGTCTTCCGGTAAGCCTTATATGTCTGGTCCTTCAACGTCCGGCACGTCGAAGAAAATGATCACTGTAATGGCTTATCCTGTTAAATCTAACGGTCAAACTATTGGCGTTGTTTATGGAACTATTACACTTGATACGCTGTCTGATCTAGCCGGCAATTTTAAATTTATGGAAAAAGGTTATGTTTATGTTGTCGATGAAAGCGGAATTTGCATTGCATACAAGCAGATACCTGAAAAAGTTGGTACGCTTGATTTGAAAAAAGGCGGTCCGGGACTTGATCAACGTTTGCTTGATTGCTTTAGTGAAGTTATTGCAAGTGATCAACAATATTCAAGTTATTACAAAACTTCTCGCGGCTCTGAATCTAAAGCTGTTTTCACACCTGTACATCTTGAAGGTCGTCGTTGGATCGCTATTGCCTCTGCACCGATTGATGAAATTGAAGCGGCATCAACTACTCTTTTGAAATTTTTAATTGGTATTTCGTTATGTACTATGATTCTTGCAGTGATCGTTATCACTATGGTTTCAAGTAAACTTGTTGATCCTATTCGTCAGCTTCGTGATGAATGTGAAGTTATCAATAATGGTGATCTTCGTCAAAATTCAATCAGCATTGATTCAAAAGATGAGATCGGCGATCTTGCGATCGGCTTTAACGAAATGAGAAAAACGATGAGAAATCTTTTACAAAATATTCGTCAAGAGTCCGAACAAGTTGCAGCGGCAAGTGAAGAACTTACTGCATCAGCTCATCAATCAGCTCAAGCATCAAATCAAGTTGCAAATTCGATCGTAGCGATCGCCGGTGGTGTCACGGAACAATCTCAAGCCGCAGAAATTACGAATCAAGAGGCAGGAACGATCGCAGATACAGCAAATGCAATAACTGAAAAGACGAATGCTATTGCCTCAGTAACTCATATAACTGTTAAGAGTGCTGAAGATGGTAGAAATGCAATTCGTGATGTTGTCGGTCATATGGAAAATATTTCCGGCACGATGAAAACTATTCAAGAGGCAACGGATCAACTTGCAGAGAGTTCAAAGGAAATTAATAATATTGTTGAATTGATCTTTTCGATCGCCGGTCAAACGAATTTACTCGCACTTAACGCCGCTATTGAGGCAGCAAGAGCCGGTGAAGCCGGAAAAGGTTTTGCCGTCGTTGCTGATGAAGTTCGTAAATTAGCTGAAGAAGTCGAATCGTCCTCAAGAAAGATCGCTGATCACGTTTCAAGCAATGGTGCAATTATGGAAAAAGCACTTGCAGCAAGTACAGCCGGAACTGAAAGCGTAACAAATGGTATGCAGTCAGTTACCGTTGCTGATTCTGTCTTTGATGAGATCGCAATTTCGATCAAAGCACTGGCAAGCGAAGTTGATGAAATTGCTCATTCAATCAGTGAAATGGCTACAAGTGCTGGAGATATGCGTAAATCTATGGACGATATAAAGGAGATTAGTATTAAAAATTCTGATGAGGCACAAACGGTTTCGGCGGCAACTCAACAACAATCAGCCTCAATGGACGAAATTGCAACGGCTAGTCAGTCACTTGCTAAATTAGCCGCTGAATTGCAAAATGCTGTTGATAAATTCAAAGTCCATTGAATGATTTAAATTTGTTTTTGAGGTGATTTTATGGATCGCAAAAAATCAAAGGCTTAGGCTCGTAGTTTAGAAGATCAGAAAAAAGATTGCTAATGACAATAAATAATTTGATTAATGGAGGTCTTTGTAATGTACGGGGCAATTTTAGGTGATATTATTGGATCAGTTTATGAAAGAGATTCAATAAAGAAAAAAGATTTTCCACTTTTCAGTAAAGAGTCTAGATTTACAGATGATACAATGATGACAATCGCTGTTGCTGATGCTTTGATTAACGTTACTAAAAATACTGACAAAAGAGAGATCAAATCAGAAGTTATACGTTCGATGAGATTTTGGGGAAATAAATCACCTAATGCCGGTTATGGTCATGCCTTTCGTAAATGGCTTAAATCAGACGATCCAAAACCTTATAAAAGTTACGGCAATGGATCAGCAATGAGAGTTTCGCCGGTCGGCTGGCTTTATGATGATCTTTATCGTACAAGAGAAGTTGCACGTTGGACAGCTGAAGTTACTCATAATCATTCTGAAGGTGTCAAAGGTGCTGAATCAGTTGCAAGTGCTATTTTTTTAGCTAGAAATGGCAAGTCGAAAGATGAGATCAAAAATTATATTGAAGAGAATTTTAGTTACGATCTTAGCAGATCGCTTGACGAGATCAGAAAGACTTATGAATTTGAAGTCAGCTGTCAAAAATCTGTGCCGGAGTCGATCATTGCATTTCTTGAATCAAATGACTTTGAAGACGCGATCAGAAATGCAATTTCACTCGGTGGTGATGCTGATACTCAAGCAGCGATCGCCGGTAGCATTGCTGAGGCATTTTATGGCGTATCGGACGAATTGAAAACTGAAGTAAGAAATAGATTGAATGAGTCATTGATCAATGTATTAGATCGTTTTCAAAGATTGATAAAAAACGAAAAATTACCTAACACTGACTACGAAGATTATAAAATATCGCTAATCCAAATGGAAACCTGTTGCCGAATATAATAGACTTAATTCTTAAAAGAATGGATCGATTCACGTGGAAAGCTAAAGATCTAGTATTCATCAAGGTTAATAATGATTGAAAAGTTATTCAAATTAATAATAGGAGTAGAGAGCGGAAACTAAAAAAATTAAATCGCTTACGGTTTAAAGATTGCAAGCGATTTTTTATTTTGGAAAATTTTTTTAAAAGAAGGCATTGATCCCATTGTCAATAAAAATTTTTTGAAAGTCTTTTAAATCTTCCGGGTGAAGTCCCTTAACGTTAGCAAATTCATAATCACGGCTAAGCATATGATATTTATTTTCACCGAACTGATGAAACGGTAGAAGTTGAACACGATTTGCACCGACTTCTTTCAAACGCTGAACGAATCCTTTTGCATCGTCAAGCAAATTATTATATCCAGGAATGACAGGCAGTCTCGGCAAAACTTCTTTACCAACGTCGATAGCATATTTCATATTTTTGAGGATCGGCACATTTGAAACGCCGGTCTTTTCTTTGTGCTTTTCTTCATTCCAGTGCTTTATATCGAAAAGTAATAAATCAAGATATTCAATAATTCGCTGAAAAATTGCCGGTGAAGTAAAGCCGGTCGTTTCGATCGCTGTATGAATATTTTTCGACTTCAAAGCCTTTAAAAGTTCAATCGTAAATTCCGGTTGCATAGTCGCTTCACCGCCGCTTAAAGTTACGCCGCCGCCGCTTTCTTCATAAAATGGTAAATCTTGCATAACAACTTTCATAATTTCATCAACAGTTTTGCGTTCACCTTCAGCCTTAAGAGCGTGAGAAGGACATTTTTCAATACAAATTCCACGTTCGGAGCAAACGCCGGCACCGGAACAACGTTTATGATCAATAAAAATTTTGCCGTCAACATTTTTAATTGCAAGCGTCGGACAACTCAAAACACAAGTATTACAATGCAAGCATTTTTTTTCATCCCAAAGAATTTGTAAACGTTGTTCTTGTGATTCAGGATTAGCACACCAAGTGCATTTTAACGGGCAACCTTTAAGAAATACAACTGTTCTGATTCCGGGTCCGTCGTTAATGCTGAACTTTTGAATGTTAAATATCATTCCATATTTTGATTCGATTTTCATTAAATTCACCTCGACATTAATTTTGAAAAGTATATCAAATTAATTTCAAATTGTAAATATATTTTTTCAAATAAAAGTAATTGACTTATTAAAAATTATGAAATATAATGCAAATAAAACTCAATGAGGTGATCAATTTGAAAGTTTTAGTTGTTGACATTGACGGAACTTATATGAAATATGCTTGTATGGATGAATATATGAACATTAAACAACGCGGCAAAATTTTTACACCGCAAGAAGGACGCAACGAATTAATTGAAGCGGTTGCAAGACTTTATGAGGCAGTCAACGATGCTGAAGGTATTGCAATTTCAATGCCTGGTATCATTGATTCAGAAAATGGTTATTGCGCTATGGGCGGAGCACTTCGTTATAATGATAATTTTTACTTTCGTCAAGCACTTTATGAACGTTGCAAAACAAAAATTCATATCGAAAATAATGCAAAATGTGCAGCAATGGCAGAGGCAGCGGTCGGAAGTTTGATCGATTCTGCTGATGGATTTGTTTTGATCTTCAGCACAATGATCGGCGGCGGTTACATTAAAGATCATCAAATTTATAAAGGTAAGCATTTTGCAGCTGGTGAAGTTTCTTATATCAT
Source organism: Selenomonadaceae bacterium (assembly GCA_017476425.1). Classification (GTDB taxonomy): domain Bacteria; phylum Bacillota; class Negativicutes; order Selenomonadales; family Selenomonadaceae; genus Quinella. Next base: position 599 of record JAFUZV010000225.1, on the reverse strand, counting down.
TTTGAATAGCAGTAATAATCTTTCAGATGAAAATTTTTTTGGCAGGAGTTTTGGAATACCGAAATTATTAAAACGCTATTCCGAAATTAAAAATATGGATATTGAAACGGTTGACTTATTGACGATATTCGACGCAGTAAAAAGATCAGAATCAGAGGCGATTAATTGTCTGCAATGGTACACTCAAGAAATAGCAATTAGAATTTTTAATTTGCAAACAGTTTTAGACGTTGAAAAATTTGCACTCGGCGGCGAATTGCTTTTATATCCTACATTTATGGAATATGTTAAAAGGAATCTCAACAAATTGTATTTAGAATGTCCATTTCAATTACCAAAAGCAGAATTAGTAAAATGTAAATTTAGTGAAGATGCAAATTTAATCGGAGCTTTGCAATGTTATTTATCAAAAATTTAGTTTCAAATGAAAAATATTTTTATAAATTTTGTAAAATAACGCTTGACAAAATGAAACAACAAAATTATAATGTAGTAAATTTGAAAGCAAAACTATTTTTAAATGAAAGTGGTGATATTATGGAAAACAAAGAACATTTTGGTTCGTTGACTGATCGAATGCAGGAATTTCGTGAAGAAGT
>JAFUZV010000224.1 GCA_017476425.1 Selenomonadaceae bacterium | reverse complement strand
ACAAAAAATTTTTGCAGCTGATTTTTTTGTTGAAAATTTTTAGTTATAACTTAAACAAAAAGATAGATATAATTTTTAAGTATTTGACAATTTTTCTTTGCCACTCTAATATCAACACATAAAAATTTTTTCGAGGTGTTGACGATGTTCAAATTCAAAAAAACTACAATTTTGGCGGCGGCGATGCTTGCAGGTACAATTTCATTTGCAAATATCGGTGAAAATTCATTTGCTCAAGCAGCGACCGTAACCTCAACAACAATGAAAAATTCTTCAATCACGAATCTTAAAAATGATACTAGAGTTTTCAAAGTCGATAAGGAAATTTTATCAGATTTAACGGCAGACTCTTTTTAATAGGAAGTGATAAGATGAAATTTTTATTTATGGCATTAATTTTGATAATTTCAATGATCGGTTTAACAGGCTGCGGCGAATCAAAAAAAGTTGCTGAAAAAAAACATTTAACAACTTCAACTGAAAATCAAGAACTCAAAATTAAATTTGCTGATCAAACATTTGAATTGATTATTGAAAATAATCCAACGACGGCGAAATTTATTAAAAACTTACCGCTTGAAATTGATATGCAGGAACTCAACGGCAATGAAAAATATTTTTACTTCAATGAAAGTTTTCCGACAAATTCAATTAATCCGAAGACAATTCAAGCCGGTGACTTAATGCTTTACGGTGATAATTGTCTTGTTTTATTTTACGAAAATTTTTCGACACGATACAGTTACACTCGTTTAGGTCGCATTAAAAATCCTGAAAATTTAGCTGAAGTTGTTGGAAGTGGTAAAGTTCACATAATTATTTCAAATTGATTTTTTAATGGAGTGATTTTTTTTGAAGGACAAAACTTTATTGATCTGGATTTTAGTTGTCGGTGTCTTCGGAATTTTAAATACTGAAATGGGCGTTATCGGAATTTTGCCTTATGTCGCAGAAAGTTATCAAGTTGATCTGACGACAGCAGGACTTTTGATCAGTCTCTTTGCATTAGGTGTTGGAATTGCCGGACCAACAATGCCGCTGATTTGTTCAAGATTTCCTAGAAAAGCAATGATGTTATTTGTTCTTGGAATTTTTACGATCTGCAATGCAATTTCAGTTTTCACAACTGATTTTGATATTCTTCTTGCACTTCGTGTAATTCCTTCGATATTTCATCCGGTTTATTGTGCAATGGCGTTTAGTATGGCGGCGGAGATCGGCGGAAAAAATGCTCCGAAAGAAGTTGCAAAAATTAATATCGGTGTAAGTGCCGGAATGGTTGTCGGCGTTCCGATCAGTAATTTTTTTGCTGAAAATTTATCTCTGCAAGCCTCAATGAGTTTTTTTGCAATAGTAACGGCGGCGGCATTAATTGCAACGATTATTTTTGTGCCGACGATGAAACAACAAAAGCCGCTTTCGTACGGCTCACAAATAAGCGTACTTAAGCGACCTATGGTTTGGTTTTCAATATTCGCAGTAATTTTTTTGAATGGATCAGTTTTCGGCTGCTTTAATTATCTTGCGGCGTATCTTGCAGACGTTACAAAATTTGCGCCGTCAATGGTTTCAATTCTGCTGTTCGTCTATGGAATCTGCAATATTTTCGGAAGTATGATCGCCGGTGGACTTTTGACTGTTAAACCGCTTTGGACTGTTAAATTATTTCCGATCACACTTTCAACGGTTTACTTGATAATTTATTTCGGCGGCGGCGAATCAACAATTCCTATGGCGATTTTAATTGTGATTTGGGGAATACTCGGAGGCATCAACGCAAATATCAATCAATATTGGCTTTCACATTCTGCGCCTGAAGCTCCGGACTTTGCAAATGGTTTATTCTTGACGGCGGCGAATGTTGGAACTATGACGGCGACGGCGTTTTGTGGTTTATTCATTGATCACATTTCGATTGAGGCTTTGATCATTGGCGGCTTGATCTATTCAGCGATCTCATTAATAATTATTTTAGTGCAATGTTCGCAGCGATCGTTTTCAATTCGTTGATCGATCAATCAGGATCACTTTGCCAAAATTTTCCGCTTAAAACATCAACACAAGAAATTTTTCCTCGTTTCAAAAATGATCCTGTGTCAATAATCGTAATGTGATTTTTCAAAAAGATCGGCGTGTAACGATCAGGAAACAGATAAGGTGTTGGAGTATGACCAACGATAACTTCTGCAGTGCCGTTATAACCATTGTAAAATTCTTCACGAATCCAAAGCAATGATTCATCAGTCTGCTTTTCAAGTGAAACACCAGGCTTTAAACCGGCGTGAACAAAAATATATTCTTTACCGTCAACAAACATTTGATGATAAAACGGACGCTGCCCGATAAATTTCAGCGATCTTTCAAGTGCATCCGGCTCACGTTTGATCCACGCCTCAAGTTCCCGTTTAGTACTTCCGCCGCCGTTCGGTATCCAAATTCCGGCTTCTTCACCGCCAAGAAGATAATAGTAAAGCATCATTTGTTCGTGATTTCCACGAAGTGCAATAACATTCTTTTTCTCGGACATTTCCATTGCCCAACGAAAGCAGCGCATATTTTCATCGCCGCGATCAATATAATCACCTAAAAGGATCAAAAAATCTTGTTCAGGATCAAAATTAATTTTGTGAAATAGTGAAAGAAGTCTTGTAAAATGACCGTGCATATCGCCGATCGCTAAAATTCGCCGGTATTTCATAAAATTTCACTCACTTTGAAAATTATTTTTCCGTTGAAGTCGTTGAATTGTTCGGCAAAATATTTTCTATTTGTTTTGCATTAAGGACTTCAGCCGGAATTTCGATTGAACTGATATTTTTGGGATCAAGATAAGTTGTATATGTTCTGAACTCACCATAATAAGAAATCGTTTCTAATATATTGCGAACTTCTTCATTTTTAGCTATATCACTTTGATCGATTGCAATACGTGCTAATTGCTGAATGAAATCAGAAAGATGAGCTGAAGTTATAAGTGTTTGCCAATTTTCTTTGTCAACTGTCCAAGTGTATCGAATGTCAGATTTTTTCAGTGCACTTTCTAAGTAATTAAAAACTAATTCTTTGTTTGCAACTTCTTGAGATGAAAGATTTTGATTGTTAGACTTCGTGTCTTGATCTTTCAACATTTTAAAAATTTTTTCGCCGTTAAGATGAACTAACATAGTGCGATGTTTATCCGTTTCATTGAGAAGTTCCACTTTCTTTGCAAGATTTATACTTTCTTTGATCTCCGTTTGGCTTGGTGTCGTCAAGGATTCAGCTATCACAGTGGCAAGCTCCGGAAGATTATATTTTTGCCATTCATTAGAAATTTTACCGTAAATGGTCATTTCATTTTTGTTCTGATCGATATAAAACGGAAAATTATATCTTTGCGTTTCACCTAGCTTGTCATTATAAAAAAATCCAACTGTTCCTTTGACTCTCAACGAAGAATTATTTTTTTTCTGAGCTAAAAATTGAAGATGGACTGCAGCACTTGGAGTATAAATAGTTATTACCTGTTTGAAAACTCTTTCATCAGGATTATTAGTTGCAAGCATCGCTTCACGAAATGCATTCATAGCACTGATCTTTTTTTCAGCTGCTAAAGCATTGCTGCTGAAGATCAAACAACAGATCATAAACGCAAGGATCAGACGATTGAAAATTTGAATTGCATTTTTCATTGATTAAACACCTCACAGAAAAAATTTTTTAATTTGTACGAATCAATTTTATAACAATCATTTATAACTTTGCAAGAAAAAATTTTTCGGATCAATTAATAATGCACAAAAAAATAAAACTTTCAAAAAAAACTTAAATCTTCTGAAAAATCTTATTGACAGGTTAAAAGAATTGTTGTAATATTTACACAGTAAATCGAACGCCACTTCTTAGGCGATCAAATGTTCAAAGTATTAGGGAGGTAATTTGCAAATGGCAGTTAAAGTTGGTATCAATGGTTTCGGTCGTATCGGTCGTCTCGCTTTCCGTCAAATGTTCGCAGCTGAAGGTTATGAGGTTGTAGCTATCAACGATCTCACCAGCCCAAAAATGCTCGCTCATCTTCTCAAGTATGATTCAACTCAAGGTAACTATGCAAATGATCACAAAGTCGAAGATAAAGAAGCTTCAATCGTTGTCGACGGCAAAGAGATCCAAATTTATGCAGAGAAAGATGCTAAAAACATTCCTTGGGGCAAACACGACGTTGATGTTGTTCTTGAATGCACCGGTTTCTACACCAGCAAAGAAAAGGCTTCTGCACATCTCGCAGCTGGCGCAAAGAAAGTCGTTATCTCAGCTCCTGCTGGAAACGATCTTCCAACAATCGTTTTCAACGTCAACCATAAGACCCTTACTAAAGAAGATAAAGTTATCTCCGCAGCGTCCTGTACTACCAACTGCCTTGCACCAATGGCAAAAGCTCTCAATGATTTTGCTGAAATCAAGAGCGGAATTATGTGCACGATTCACGCTTACACCGGCGATCAAATGCCTCTTGATGGTCCACAGCGTAAAGGCGATCTTCGTCGTAGCCGTGCAGCTGCTGTCAACATCGTTCCGAACTCCACCGGCGCAGCAAAAGCTATCGGTCTCGTTATTCCAGAATTGAATGGCAAACTCATCGGTGCAGCACAACGCGTCCCAACTCCTACCGGTTCCACTACTTTACTCTTTGCAGTTGTTAAGGGCGAAGTCAAGAAAGAAGACATCAACGCAGCTATGAAGGCAGCAGCAACTGAGTCCTTCGGTTACAATGAAGACGAAATCGTTTCAAGCGATATCGTTCGTATGCGTTATGGTTCACTCTTTGATGCAACCCAAACAATGGTTAGCCATACTGGCGACGGCAATTCTCTTGTTCAAGTCGTTTCTTGGTATGACAATGAGAACAGCTATACCAGTCAGATGGTTCGTACAATTAAGTACTTCGCAGAACTCGGTTAATTTAATCACTTCGTGAGGTCACTAAATTATTGTGACAACGTAATACAATTATGACTTTGCGGTCCGGCTCTTCATAAATGTTGGGCTGGATCGCATTTTCATTTAATGAATTAAAATTTTTAGGGGGTTTTTTCGTGAATAAAAAGAACATTAAAGATATCAACGTGAATGGTAAAAAAGTATTTGTTCGTGTAGATTTCAACGTTCCTATGGACGAAAATCAAAATATTACTAATGCTACTCGTATTGAAAAAACTCTTCCAACGATCAATTATCTCCTTGACAATGGCGCAGCTGTAATTCTTGCTTGCCACGTTGGTCGTCCGACTGAAGCTCGTGAACCGAAATTCTCAACAAAGCCGATCGCTAAGAAACTTGCGGAACTTCTCGGAAAAGACGTTAAATGGGCTGAAGATTGTATCGGTGAGCCTGCAGAAAAAGCAGCGGCTGATCTTAAACCTGGTGAAGTTCTCCTTCTTGAAAATCTTCGTTATCATAAAGAAGAGAAGAAGAATAAGCCGGCATTTGCAAAGAAACTTGCTGCGCTTGCTGACATTGCAGTTGACGACGCTTTCGGTGTTGCTCACCGTGCTCACGCTTCAAATGTTGGTGTAACTCATTTCCTTGAGACTGCTTCCGGTTTCCTTATGGAAAAAGAAATTAACTTCATCGGCAAAACTCTTGAGGCTCCGGAGCGTCCATTCGTTGCAATAATCGGCGGATCAAAAGTTTCTGATAAGATCGGTGTTATCTCAAATCTCATTGATAAAGTTGACACGATCATTATTGGCGGCGGTATGGCTCATACTTTCGACGCGGCTAAAGGTTATGGCGTTGGTAAATCTCTTTGTGAGCCTGACAAGATTGATCTTGCTAAAGGTCTTCTTGAGAAAGCAGAGAAGAAAGGCGTTAAAGTTGTTCTGCCTGTTGATCTCGTTGTTGCTGATAAATTTGCGGCTGATGCAAATTCAAAAGTTGTTCCTGTTGATCAATGTCCGGAAGATTGGCAAGGTCTTGATTCCGGTCCGGAGACTTCAAAAGAGTATGTAAAAGCACTTGACGGCGCAAAGACAATTATCTGGAATGGTCCGGTCGGCGTATTTGAATTTGATCAATTTGCAAAAGGTACTCTTGAAGTTGCTAAAGCTGTTGCAGAGGCAACCGAAAAAGGTGCAAAATCGATCGTTGGCGGCGGTGATTCAATCGCAGCTCTCAAGAAAACCGGCTTGTCTGATAAGATCAGTCACATTTCAACCGGCGGCGGCGCAACACTTGAATATCTTGAAGGTAAAGTTCTTCCAGGTATTGATGCTATTGACGGTATCGGCAGAGTTCCTATCATTGCCGGTAACTGGAAAATGAACAACACCATTAAAGCCGGTGTTACTCTCGTTGAGGAACTCATTCCGCTTGTTGTCAATGCACAATGCCGCGTTGTTGTTGCTCCGACTGCGACTGCACTTGCTGCTGTTGCTAAAGCTGTTAAAGGTACTAATATTCACGTTGCTGCTCAAAATGTTCACTGGGAAAAATCTGGTGCTTATACTGGTGAAATTTCCTGCGAAATGCTTAATGAAATTGGTGTTGACTTTGTTATTCTTGGTCATAGTGAACGCCGTGATTATTTTGGTGAGACTGATGAAGGTGTAAACAAGCGTGCTAAAGCTGCTTTCAATGCCGGTATCACGCCGATCATTTGCTGTGGTGAGCCG
>JAFUZV010000223.1 GCA_017476425.1 Selenomonadaceae bacterium | reverse complement strand
TAAAAGCCTTTTTAGGACAAAGTTGACTGCAAACTTCACAGCCAACACATAAAGTTGAATCTACGGTTGCTTTACCATTTTTCATTGAAATGGCAGGGCAACCTATTTTCATGCAATTTTTACAGCCGATACATTTTTCAGAATCAACTTTAAGCGGCGATTTATGCTTGACATATTTCAAAAGTGCACAAGGACGACGTGAAATAATTACTGACGGCTCATCAATCGCTAATTCTTCTTTGATAACTTCGTCGCATTCTTTGAGATTATAAGGATCAACAACACGAACGCGATTAATTCCCATAGATTTAACGAGTGCTTCAAGATTAATTTTTCCTGCAGGATCACCTTTGATATTATAACCTGTCGTAGGATTTTGTTGATGTCCTGTCATTCCGGTGATCGAATTATCTAAAATTATTATCGTTGAATTTGATTGATTGTAAGCAACATTCGCCAAGCCTGTCATACCGGAATGCACAAAAGTTGAATCACCGATAACTGCAACAGTTTTATTTTCGCTATCTTTGCCAAGAATTTTATTAAAGCCGTGAGTTGCACTAATCGACGCGCCCATACAAAGAGTCATTTCGATCGTTGACAGCGGCGGAACTGCTCCGAGCGTGTAACAGCCTATGTCACCAAGAACTGTGCATTTACGTTTTTTGAGTGAATAAAATAATCCACGATGAGGACAACCTGCACACATTACCGGCGGACGATTTGGAATTTGATCTTCAATCTCAACGCCTTTTGAAATTTCTTTGCCGAAAGCCTCAGCGATCTGATTTTGAAAAAATTCGTCGATTCTAGGTAAAATATCACTGCCGTGAACTTCTAAACCTAAAATTTTTACGTGTTGTTCGATAACGTCATCAAGTTCTTCAACTACAAATAATTTTTTGACTTTAGACGCAAAATTTTTTATAAGATCATTCGGCAATGGATTTGTCATTCCTAATTTCAAAATGCTTACTTCTTCACCGAAAACTTCTTTAACGTATTGATAACAAGTCGACGCTGTTATAATTCCGATCTCTTCTGAATTAATTTCAATTTTATTGATCGGTGTTGTTTCTGCGTATTCAAGCAATTTTTGCATTCGATCTTCAACGATCGGATGTCTTTTTTTTGCATTTCCGGGCATCATTACATATTTTGGAATATCTTTTTCATATGATTTTGTAAATTCAACGCGATCATTCGTTTCAACGATCGATTGTGAATGTGCAACTCTTGTACACATTTTGATCAAAACCGGCGTATCAAATTTTTCACTGATTTCATAAGCTAATTTTGTAAATTCTAAAGCCTCAGCAGAATTTGACGGCTCTAACATTGGAACTTTTGCCGCTTTTGCATAATGTCTTGAATCTTGTTCATTTTGGCTTGAGTGCATACCCGGATCATCAGCAACTACGACTACTAATCCTGCATTTACGCCTGTATAACTCATTGTAAAAAGTGGATCAGAAGCGACATTTAATCCAACGTGCTTTTGTGCACAAAATGATCTTTTTCCTGCCAGCGATGCTCCGAACGCTGATTCCATTGCAACTTTTTCATTTGGTGCCCATTCACAATAAATTTCGTTGAATTTCACAGCCTCTTCAGTAATTTCTGTTGAAGGTGTTCCGGGATAACTTGACACAAAGCAAACGCCTGATTCATAAAGTCCTCTGGCGATCGCTTTGTTGCCTAACATTAATTCTTTCAATTAAATCTCTCCTCAATTTAATAATATCTTCAATTTATTCGTTATGATTCGTTTCTATCCTGCATTTTCATTCATATTTCTTTAAAAGTAAAATTTTTCTCTTGATCAACTCAACAAAATTTTCAGCGTCTTGTAAATCTTCTTCATTAGGATGATCTGCCGCTTTTTTCCAGCGATCAATATTCGCTAAATGTGGATCATTTTCGCCGGATTTCATTCGCTTTTCAATCAATGCAGGATTAATTTTGCCTTGACAACTGAAAGTACCAAGAATTTTGCAATTTTCACCGAGAAGGTAACCGGCTCTTGCAAATGCCGTTATTGAATGCTCCGTGAATTTTTCTGTCCCGTGAGTCTGAAATAAAATGACGTTTGTATCGTGAATTTTCGGAAGAAATTCAGTCATTAATGGATCAGGTGCTCCTCGTTTAAGCCAATATCCGAGTGCTACAACTTCATAATCAGAAAAATTTGCAGGCGCAGACTTTATATCAAAAATATCTGCATCACCTGCTGATTCACAAATTTTTTCAGCGATCTTTTTTGTGTTTCCTGTTAATGAAGAATAAATTATTAACCATTTACTCATAATTTCACCTCGATTTAATTATAATTGAATTTTTTATTTATTTCAATATTTTTCATTCAATAAAAAAATTCTCCGACAAATTTTTTAAATCGGAGATAAATTTTTTTATAAATTTTTAATTAATCTGTGTACGCTGAATATTTTCATAATACGCTGATTTTATCGTTGCAAAATCATCAAATGCAGCTTGAAGTGCCTCATAATATGGCGTGAAATTTTCTGCTCTTGTAATTCCGCTTTTTGCATCCGGAATTGTGATCGTTTTCGTCGTCGTATCATTGAATGCTAAAACAATTTTCAAATCTGCCATTTTTTCACCTCAAAAATCAATATTTTCTTTCGTCATTTTGTAAACATTTGAAATAGTGTCATTCGTTAATTGCTGAATAAATTGTGCGAAATTTGCAATTTGTTCATCTGTTATCGTTGATTTTATTCCGCTGTATGTTTTATTAACCGTCTTAACACTTTCATCAATGAATTTAATTTGAATTGTAACTTCTTTCATAATCTCACCTCACAAAAATATAAAAACAATTATAATTTTAATAAAGTTAAACAGATTATAAAAAACAAAAAATTTCTTGTCAATAACAAATTTAAAAATTTATAAAAAAAATCCTCCGAGCGGAGGTTACAAAGGAAGTATCATTTATAAATAATGAAAATCTTGAATTTAAATGCAGCTAAAACATTATAAAAAAAAATGGCTGTCAAGCACTTTAAAAAATTTTTTCAAAAAAAAACTTCAAAGTCGGTAGAATGACAATGAAGTTAAAAATATTTAGGAGCTTTAACAAATAATGTGGTTGAAAAATGGATTTGAAGATTTTTGTTGGACAATGAAACGAGTAGAAACTGAAAGAATCAAATCAAGTTGAAAAAATCAGCATAACTATTATAAAAAAAAAAAAAATAGTCAATACTTTTTTTTAAAATTTTTTCTGAAATTTAGTTGAATTGCAGAAATTAAAAAATCTGCTATGTTAAGCAGATCAAAATTTGTTAAAAATCCGGAATCATTGTCCTCACGATTGTTTTTCCACCTTTTCTGATTATTTCCTGCTTGGGTTGATGATTTTCTTTCGGCTGCTCCACTTTCTCAACAGTTTTATTGTCTGATTCGTCCAGCTTATTCAAAATTATTTGTGTGTAACCATTAATCTTAGTTTCTGTAATAAATTCAGCCTTGATTAGCCAATCAAATATTTTATGAGTATATGGAATAGATAAATTTAATTCTTCTGCTACATACTTTCTTGAAACTAGAATGCCGCCTTTGAATTGTTCCATATTAATTAACATATTATAAATTTTTATAGTTGACACATTCGGAGCTAATTTTATTAACTGATTTAATTCTTTCTCATACATTTATAAAACTTCTTTCTTCTCACAGGATAAAACTTTATCCTAAATAATAGATTTATTTTCCTGATTTGTCAATAATATAATTTATTTAATATTGACTTTATATTTTTAAAAGAATATTTTTTCTTATAAAGAAATTATTTTCATTTACTGAATTAAAATTTTATTTTTGTCGACAAAATAAATTTTTGTGATATAATTGATTTATTCTAAAATGAAAGGTATGAATTTAATGATTAACGAAAAAATGTATGAACTTGGAACGAAGAAGTCAACAATCAGAACGATTTTTGAATTTGGACGCAAAAGAGCCGCTGAAGTTGGTGAAGAAAATATTTTTGACTTCAGTCTTGGAAATCCTAACGTCCAAACGCCGAAATTTATCAAAGATGCAATTATAGAAATTCTTGAGAATCCTAATACTTCAGAAATTCACGGTTATACAGTTGCGCCTGGAAATCCTAAAGTCCGGGAAATTTTAGCGAAAAGCATTAATGAGCGATTCAATACAAAATTCAGCGGAAAAAATCTTTTCATTACGTCAGGCGCAGCAGCGGCGATCACAATTTCATTTAAAGCATTGAGTGAGCCGAATGATGAATTTATAACTTTTGCGCCATATTTTCCTGAATATAAATGTTTTGTTGAAAGCGTCGGAGCAAAATTGATCGTTGTTCCTGCACAAGTTGAAGATTTTCAGATCAATTTTGACGAATTTATCAAAAGAATCAATTCACATACTAAAGCGATAATTATAAATTCGCCTAACAATCCAAGCGGTGCAGTTTATTCTGAAGATACAATTAAAAAACTTGCTGAAATTCTAAATAAGAAGTCTAAAGAATTTAGCAAGCCAATTTTTTTGATTAGTGATGAGCCTTATCGTGAAATTGCTTATGATATTGAAGTTCCTTATGTCACGAACTATTATAATAATTCGATCGTTTGTTATTCTTACAGTAAATCATTTTCATTGCCCGGTGAAAGAATTGGATATATCGTCGTGCCTGATGAAATTGCTGATTTTGGCAAAATTTATGGATCAATCGCCGGAGCTGCAAGAGTTTTAACTCACGTCAATGCTCCTTCACTCTGGCAACTTGTCATTGCAAAATGTGCCGGTATGCCGTCAGATATTTCAATTTATCGTAAAAATGCTGAAATTCTTTATAATGGATTGATTGACGCAGGTTTTACTTGTAATAAACCTCAAGGAGCATTTTATCTCTTTCCGAAATGTCTTGAAAATGATGATTATGCTTTTTGTGAACGAGCAAAGAAATATGATCTTTTGCTTGTTCCTGGAAATGATTTTGGTTGTCCTGGCTATTTTCGTGCAGCTTATTGCATTAAAACTGAAACTATTGAAAGATCATTGCCGCTTTTCAAGAAATTAGCTGAGGAGTACAAAAATAATTAAATTATGGAATATTCATATCAAAAAGAAATTGAGGAAGCAATTAAAAATTTTTGTTTAATGGACGACGAATATATGACAGCATTTTTTGAGGATAACATTGAATGTACTGAATTAGTTTTGAAAATCATTTTAAATATTGATTTGAAAGTTAAATCAGTAAAAACTCAATACGGAATCAAAAATTTGCAAGGTCGCAGTATTCGACTTGATATTTATGCTGAATCAGCTGACGGAAAGAAATTTAATATTGAAATTCAGCGTCAAGACAAAGGTGCAGGAGTTAAACGAGCAAGATATAATAGTAGTATTTTGGATGCAAATTTAATTTTACCAGGTGAAAATTTTGATGATCTGCCGGAAACTTACATAATTTTTATAACTGAAAATGATGTCTTAAAACTTAATGAGCCGATTTATTTTATTGAAAGATCAATCATTGGCAAAAATAAATTATTTAATGATGGAACTCACATTGTATACGTTAATAATTCAATTCGAGATGATACGCCGCTTGGCAAATTAATGCACGATTTCATTTGTAAAGAGCCGGACGAAATGAATTATGAAATTCTTGCTGAAAGATCGAAAGGTTTTAAATATATGGAAGAAGGTGAACCGAAAATGAGTAAAGTAATGGACGATTTTAGAAAAAAAGTTACTGAAAGAGTTACTAAAGAAGTTATAAAAAAAGAGCATCAAAAAATGGCAATTAAACTTGTTAAGAAAAAATTTTCTTTAGAAGATATTGCAGAAATTACAGAATTGCCACTTGAAGAAGTTAAAATGATCGCTACAGAGAATTTTGCATAACAAAATTACTAATCGTATGATATATAAAAAGGTGAACCGAAAATGAGTAAAGTAATGGACGATTTCAGAAGGAAAGTTACTGAAAGAGTTATTAAAGAGGAACGTTATAAAATGGCAATTAAACTTGTTAAGAAAAAATTTTCTTTAGAAGATATTGTAGAAATTACAGAATTGCCACTCGAAGAAGTTAAAATGATTGCTACGGAAAATCTTGCATAATTCATTCGGAGGAAATAATGAAAATTAAAATTTTGATCGCTGCTTTGACATTGATGACATTTATAGTAACAGGTTGCGGCGGCGGAAAAGGCACTGATGGCAAATTTAGAATAATTACGTCATTTTATCCTATGTATCTTTACGCTATAAATTTAACAAAAGGTATAAATGATGTTGAAGTTGTGAATTTAACTGCGCCTCAGACCGGCTGTCTGCACGATTATCAACTGACAACTGAAGATATGAAAACTCTTTCAACTGGAAATGTTTTAGTTGTAAATGGTTTTGGAATGGAAAATTTTTTAGATAAAGCCGCTGAAGTTTCTGACTTGAAAATTATTGATCTTTCAAAAGATAATGAAATTAGACCGATTGTCGTCAATGATGAGCCTAATCCACACGTCTGGTTAAGTCTGCTTTATGCTAAACGTCAAGTTATAGAACTTTGCAATAGATTATCAGAAATTGATCCGGATCATTCGCTTGATTACAAGAAAAATGCACTGGATTATGTAACTAAACTTGATGAATTGACTAACACAATGCACGATAATTTAGATTTTCTTCCGAACAAAGATATTGTTACATTTCACGAAGCGTTTCCATATTTTGCAAATGAATTTGATTTAAATATAATTTCAGTGATTGAACGTGAGCCTGGCACTGAACCATCACCGAAAGAATTAGCAGAGACGATCGACAAATTGAAAGATTTACCGGTTAAAGTTATTTTCACTGAGCCACAATATTCACCTTCTGCTGCGGAGACGATCGCAAATGAAACCGGCGCAA
>JAFUZV010000222.1 GCA_017476425.1 Selenomonadaceae bacterium | reverse complement strand
AATCTTGATAATTATTCTGAAAATGGAATTGTTTGGGCGGCAATAGATATTAAACACAAAGTAATTTGCTTTAATTCTTCAAAGATGAACGAATTAAATAATAATTTAGGCTTGAAAAATTTCACAATAGCGCACGAAGTTGGTCATTGGGTCTTACATAGAAATGATTCACAAGATAAATTGCCCGGTTTTGACGGTGAAATTATTATTTGTCGCGGTGAAAATTCTAATGATGAAAGAGAAAGTCAAGCGAATTATTTTGCAGCGACACTTTTAATGCCTGAAGATTTTGTTAGAAATGCTTTTGAAGATGTTCCTCAAATTTTTAATTATGGTACATTATGCGACTTAGCCGATCAATTTAATGTCTCAAAGCGGGCGATGAAAATTAGACTTGAAGAATTAAATCTAGTTTATACGAAGGATTATAAAAATTTTTATCTTAGCAAAGCTGAGATGGCTGAAGTTTTAGGTGGACAACAGAAATTGTTCTTCTAAATTTTTTTATTGCAAAACTTGATTTTTTTATCAAGACCACTTGACAAATTTTTCAAGTTGATGTATTTTTATTAAAAATAAAAGTTGACTTGACAATCAAATCTTAAATAAGGAGTGATTTAATGAAAAAACAAAATTATGATGTGTTTCGTTCGTATCTTTTCAAAAATATTGACTATATAGGTGAATTAGAAATTCCTATACTGCATTCTAGTTATTTATTACCTAACAGATTGATTTCTTTTTCTAAGGCACTGAAGACAAAAGATTATAATCAATGGGTTCATTTTTATGAGAATGACGAAACTATTTTAAGAGTTTGGCGAAATCCAAAAAAATATCTGCCAATTTTAAAAAAATTCTATGGC
Source organism: Selenomonadaceae bacterium (assembly GCA_017476425.1). Lineage (GTDB taxonomy): Bacteria > Bacillota > Negativicutes > Selenomonadales > Selenomonadaceae > Quinella. The sequence goes on along the minus strand of JAFUZV010000222.1, from coordinate 8,000 downwards.
GTAATTTCGCCTGATTTTAGTATTCATCGCAATATGTCACTATTTATGCAGATCCAGTCTATATTTAATGGAAGAGTTTTAGGAAATTACTGGCAACAAAACGGTATCGAAGTTATAGCTAATGTACGCTTTAATGATTCTCGAACTTATAAATTTGCATTTGAAGGCATTGATAAAAATGCAAATATTTCTATAGGATCACTTGGCTGTCTAAAGAAGAATGAAGAGCGTAAATTTTTTGTCGCAGGACTTGAAGAAATGATGAAGACTTTAACACCTAAAAATCTTATTGTATATGGTAGTGCACCTGAAGAAATTTTTGATCGCTATAAAAATAATACAAATATCATTCAATTTCCAAGTCAAATAAGTAAAATTTATGCAAATAAGGTGATATAATGGGTGCAGGTCAAGGTTCAAATTTTGGAAATACTGTAAGTAAATTTATCGACAATATTGCTGATTTGCTTGAAAAATATGGTCCATTATCACCTGATGGATTCTTTGGCAAAAGATCTAATGACACAGTTAGACACATAATAAGTAATAATCCACTTGAAACGATGAGAGATTTTGTAAATACTGCAATAAAAAATGCCTCTATAAAGCCATTATCAAATGGTAAAGGCATTATCGCTAATTTTGCTGATAAATTTATGATGGTTTGTAGAGAAAAATCATCTTCTGACGGTTCACCTGCTGTTGAAATTTGGACAAATATAAGAACTAAAAATTCAAAATCTACAGTTGAAATTGAAATTTCCGGTCAAATGTTCAAAATTCGTTATCAAAAAATACATTTTATTTCTGAAGATAATTAAGGAGGCAATAGAAATGATTACTGAAAATATTTCAATATCTATCGAGGAAACGGATATTTTAAAGAATATCATTGATCGAAAGATGATTAAAATTATTTCTGCCGATTCGACAAATTTTTTGAATGATTTTGTCTGGATACTCTATCTTGATTTTGAAAGTGATTTTATAAAAATCGAAATAGAAGACATTATTGCGAAATTATTTAATACGATTGAAGATGGCGGTCGACATAAAATTTCAAAATGTGAAATTATTGATGAAGGTTATTCAAAGAAAATTAATCGTGTTGTTAATGATATTTTCATTGTCAGTAATATTTTTGAATTTGAAAGTTACAAAATTACTTATCCTAGAGTAATAATTTTTAATTTTGACGATTGCAATTTAGTTATTGAGAAACGTTGGATTTTTTCATTAGCCGGATTTATTGTAAGATTAGAACCACTTGATACTGAAAATTTCGGTCTCTACAATGAAACTCAATTTTGGTATGATTCGGATAGTATTGAGTCCGAAGGCAAAATGCCGATTGTAACTCAAATCGTTCACTCTCTAAAACAAGATAAAGATATTTCAATCAAAAATGGATTAGATTTATAAACTAAAATCTATTTCCGGGAGCGTAGAAATTATATCAAGCGTCTTTAAACTCACCGTGAGTAGACTCAAAATTAAATTAAAAATGTATTTTTCGTCATTATGATCACTGCACCAAGCATTAGGATCATTTAAAATCTCACTTTTTGAATCAAATTTCACTTGATAACGATCAATTATCCATTCAAGCGGACTTCTTCCGTTGACGATGTATTCAAAACTTCGTTGCGGAAGATTTTTTATTGTAATGAATGGATTATAAATCAATGTCGTTTTGTCTTTTGAAAGCCGCATTTTGTCATAAATTTTATAGTCTTCTTTGCTGATTTCAATAATTATTTCATTTGGCGGCGTTTGATTCTCGTAATTTAAATGAATTTCTGCTAAATTTCGTCCGGCTTGTGAAATTTGAAAAAATTTTGCCGTCTCAGGAACTAATTTTATTCTCGGAAGTGATTTTTTAAGTTCGTTGGCAAATTTCTCTCGATAGCTCGGTAAATGCAAAAATCCATAGACGTAATAAAAAATATCTTCCTTTGTGACATTTCCATAAAGTTTTTCAGCATAATTCAAGATATAATCTGTGATTCCGTCGTGGCGGATCATTTCTTGAGAAAATAAATTGCCTTGAATTGGCGATTCATAATAATACAGTGGAAAACATTGAGTATCACCATTGAAATGTAAATCAACAATTTTATCAGAAATTAATACAGAAAAATCTTTTTTTGTTAATGCAGAAATACAAATTAATAAATTTTCTTCTCTACCTGTTGGAAAAAGTTTAGGCATTTGAAGTATCATTTCATTTAAATATTCATCATAATACAAATTTGATTTAACAAATGGTCTGTAATAACTCTCTACTATTTTTGTTTCATCAAAATCAATTTTTATCTTACGTTGATAATATTTTTTTAATTCTCTTGTCCAATTTATTTTAGTTGAATCAAATATTAACTCATTTAAATTATTTGAAAGATGATAATTGTAAAATGAAATTGTAGTTTTGATATTTTTGTTGAGTTCTTCAGTTGAAAAATTATAACACCAAATATCACGATTAGTTGCAATTCCTAAACTATAAAAATCACAAAACACTTTTTCAGGAGAAAGTTTTATCCTCTTGAAAGAAAGTATTATCATATTATCGAATAAATCTCCACGCTGGTTAATCCAATCGTGTTTTGAGTTTGGTTTTATTATCTTAGAAGAGAAAGTTTTATCCAAAATTGATCTAGTTTGTGCAATTCTAGATAATTTTTGTTCTCTCGTAAGATAATTTTCTATCTCCTTGTAATAAATTTGTGCATTTTTGGTTAATAGATTACCATTTTTAACTAAAATTGTTATCGCAATAGGTGCTCTTGAACCACTTCCGAAGATTTTTCCGCCTTCTTTGCGTGAAATTTCACCTTGTGTGCGTTGATTGCCTCTTAAATTGAAAATATAAATTCTGTCAAATTCATTTTCAAAACATTTTCTCATTCCGTCCATCGCTGCGCCATCAAGCCAGCCGGCATTTGTCACAAATCCTATCACGCCGCTATTTCCAATTCGATCGCTTGCCCAGCGAAATGCTTTGATATAACTATCATAAAGTGCTTTTTTGAGATTCGCCGTTGAATTTTTTGCATAAGTGTCATCAATTCGCTTTTCAAGTTCAGGATATTTTTGATTTTGTGCGTTATCCATTGCGCTGCGTTGACCGATCGAATATGGCGGATTTCCTACGATAACTGTTATTTCTGATTTTTGCTGATTTAAAATATTTTTGTAATTTTCATCAAGCATTTCATAGGCAAGATCACCAAATTTCGGCTGAAATGTGTCCGTCAAACACATTTTATTGAAAGAAATATAATTTTCATCGCCGCTGCGTGAATGATAGGCATTTTCGATATTTATGCACGAAATATAATATGCAAGCAGCACAATTTCATTAGCATAGAGATCATTTTGATATTTTGCCGTCAAATTTTTATCAATTAAGCCGGTTTCTATCAATCTTGCTAAAAATGTGCCGGTTCCACTGAATGGATCAAGAATTTTAACGCCGATCGTTGAAAGTGAACTGTTAAATTCTTGCTTGAGTACGTCATTAACGGAATTTAGAATAAAATCGACAACTTCAAAAGGTGTGTAGACAATTCCGAGCTTTTCAACGGTTTTAGGCAAGGCAATTTTAAAAAATTTGTCATACAAATCAATGATAATTCGCTGTCGATCGTCAGAATTTTGAATATTACTGCAGCGTCCACGAACAGAATTATAAAATCCTTCAAGTTTTTTAAGTTCCTTCTGCATTCCGTCTTCATCAAGAAGTTTAATAATTTTGTCCATAGATTTTGAAACGGCGTTTTTGTCCATAAATGAATAATTTTCAAAAAGTGCCTCAAAAACCGGACGAGTTATCAAATGTTGAGATAACATATCTATTGCATCAGATTCATTGATTGAAGGATTTAAATTTTTGCGTAAACTATTAACAAATTCATAAAAAGCAGTTTTGTGATCACCTTCAATAGAAATAAGTTCAGAAATTCTTTTTTTGTGACGTTCGGCAATTTTAGCAACGTCATTTCCCCAAGTCTGCCAATATTTACTGTTTGCAAGTTTATCGACGATTTTAACTAAAATTGCATTCTTTAAAGCCTCAAAATTCAAAGTAATTTGTTGAGATTTTTCGTCAATTTTATTTTTTCTACCGTGTTCAATGATCATTACAGGTTCCATTGAATGATTTAAACGAATTTTATTAATTAACCAGTCAAGTCTTTCATCGTGAGATCGCAAAGCGTTAATTATTTCCCAAATTACTTCGTACTTCTTATTTTGAGAAAGTGCATCATCAGGTGATAAATTTGTAGGAATTACAATCGGAATAATTATATATCCGTATTTTTTGCCTTCAGCACGACGCATAACTCGACCAACAGCCTGAACAATATCAATAATTGATTTTTTTGCAGACATAAAAATAACAGCGTCAAGCGTCGGAACGTCAATGCCTTCTGAGAGACAACGAGCATTTGTTAAAATACGGCATTCGTGAGAATTTTCGTCTTTTGAAACATTTTTCAGCCAATAAAGTTTTTCACGGCGTTGACCTGCATTCATTTTTCCGTCAATATGATCAATTTTAACATTTACTGCTAAATTTCTTTCGTCGTCGTCAAATGAATTTACACAATCATTTGCATATTTTTCAAATAAAAATTTTAGATATTTTGAGTCTTCAATACGTTGACAGAATGCAACAGCGGTTTTCATAGGATTAGGATCATCCAAAATCATATATTCTGATTCTTTTGAGACTAATTTTGACAAAGCACGAAGGCAACCGATCAATTTTGCTGTGTCGTCAATGTTAATTTCTTGATTTTTATCTTTGATAGCCTTTTGAAGTTCTTCAGATATTTCTTGATCGCTAATTGTGAAAAGCATAATTTTATAATCAGACAAAACGCCTTTTTGAATTGCCTGCGCAAAGGTAAATTTATAAATTTCTTCACCAAAAATATTTTCGTCGTCCATTGACCAAATTGTAATGTCATCATTAATTTTATTCGTTGATTTTTTAGAATCATCTTCAATTTTGAAAAGTCGAGGCGTTGCAGTCATATAAAGTCTATGTTTTGCCTTGATAAAATTTCCGTCGTGAATACGAGTAAAAAGCGGATCAAAATCTTCAGATTTAGCATTTTTGATAAATCCTGCAGTCCTATGTGCCTCATCGCAAATTATCAAATCAAATTCAAATTTAAGATTTTTTTGGACTTCGGCAATAACTCCGAGTGATTGATAAGTCGAAAATACAACTTTCAAGCCGTAATGATCATTTTTGCGATTGATAGCCGCAGAAATTTTTTTAAAAACTTCCTCAACGCTTTTTGATAAGTCAATCGGAATTTCAACGTCAATAATTTCATCAAATTCAGCATTTCTACTGCGTTTGAATTGAGTTTTGACAGTTTCATCAGAACAAACACAAATTGCATCGATCGGCTTTTTAGAATAAGTATTCCATTCAGAAAAAGTTTGTGCAAGCAAAGCGATCGAAGGAACTAAAAATAAAATAATTCCGTGATCACCGGCTTCATTTTCAGCAATTTTCAATGATGTAAACGTTTTGCCGCTGCCACAAGCCATAATTAAACGTCCACGCTCATTTTTTTTTAAATGTTTGTGGACTTTTTCAACGGCTTCTTTTTGAAAATCTCTTAACTCACGAATTTTTACAGATTCATTTATTTTTGTTGATTCGTAAATTTCTTTCCAGTCAACGTCAGCATTTTGTAAATCATTCAAGCCAATTCTAATTACAGGCGGATTTTGATTTTTAATCGCCGCTTTTGCATTTCTGCCAAAACCTTTGATCGTCGTATCAATCCATAATCTCAACGAAAAATTTTTATCAACGCCATCAACTTTAAAACTCATTCCGCTGGTTGTAATGAAAGAATCAACGGACGGCTTATCAATTTCGGCATCTTCAGTGAAAAATTTGCATTGAATCGCCCAAAATTCACCATCAAAAGTCTCTGCAACAAGATCAATACCAATATCTTTGTTGGAAATTTGATCACGATAAGGAAATTCATTCCACAAAAAAATTTTTGAAAATTTTCCACGATACATAGGATAAACTTGTAGAAAATTTTTCATAAGCAATTCAAAATTCATTCCGAGTGCAAATTTATTTTCAGCGTCGGAACGATATTTTTTTAAAATCTCATCAAATGTCATAATTTCACCTTCTCAAAAAAATTTTGATCGCAGAAATTTTAGCAGTCAAAAATATTTTCTGCAACACAAACAAACTTTATTTTTATTTACCGTACATTGAGAAAAAAATTTGTAATAATTTTAGCGTTATGCTATTATGTTAGATCATTTGAGAAAATGTTTTCATTTGATTGTTATTGAAATTATTTTTAGAGGTGAATAGAATTTGGAACAAAAAATTTTGGAACTTCGACAGAGAGCAAGAGACGCAATTAAAAATGTTACTGCTGATCTCAAGGAACTTGATAATATCAGAGTGAAAATTTTGGGCAAGAAAGGCGAATTGACATCTTTACTTCGTGGAATGAGTCAATTAAGTGCAGAAGATCGCCCAAAGATCGGAAAAATTGTTAATGAAGCTCGTGCTGAGCTTGAGGCTTTGATCGCGTCAAAAAATGACGAACTCAAAGCAAAAGAACTTTCAAATAAATTAGCAAGTGAAAAGATCGATGTTACATTACCCGGTCGTCAAGTCGTTACAGGAAATCTTCACCCGTTGACGTTGACATTAAATCGAATTAAAGAAATTTTTCTAGATATGGGCTATACGATCGAAGAAGGTCCGGAAGTTGAGACGGATTATTATAATTTTGAGGCTTTGAATTTGCCGAAGGATCACCCGGCAAGAGATATGCAAGACTCATTCTATATCACTGAAGATATTTTAGTTCGTACGCAGACTTCACCGGTACAAGCAAGGACTATGGAAAGTCACGAATCAAATTCACCGATTAGAATGATCGCTCCCGGAAGAGTTTATCGCCGTGATGATTATGATGCATCACATTCGCCAATGTTTACTCAAGTTGAAGGACTTGTTATCGATAAAGGAATTAGATTTTCCGATCTCAAAGGTACGCTGGAACACCTTTTGAAAGAAATTTTTGGTAAAAATGCAAAAGCAAGATTAAGACCGAGTTTCTTTCCATTCACGGAGCCTAGCACAGAAGTTGATGTTAGTTGTATGATGTGTCACTGTCACGACGAAAATTGCAAAGTTTGTCACGGAAGCGGCTGGCTTGAAATTCTTGGTGCCGGAATGGTTCACCCGGACGTTTTGAAAATGAGCGGCTACGATCCGAAAATTGTTAGTGGTTTTGCGTTCGGTTTAGGTGTTGAAAGAATTGCAATGTTGACTTATGGTGTTGATGATCTACGTTTGTTCTATGATAATGACGTAAGATTTTTGCAGCAATTCAAATAAATTTTCTAAAATAAGTTAAGTGAGGTGATCAATAATGAGTGAAATGATAAACAGTCAACAACTTTTTGAGAAACCACCTTTTGAGATCATTGAAGGAGAGAAATTTTTTATGTCGGCTGCAAGACCATTTTTGAATCACATAACAATTTCTAATAGGCTTTTCAGTATTTTTGAAAATTATATTGAAAAAAATAATATTAATGCTGCTGCTTTCGTTGAATGTGATGTTTATCTTCCTGACGGTAATAATAATTTTATCCCGGATTTTTGTGTAATTCGTGATATGAATATTATTGAGAGTGAAAAGGCAATTCACGGAGTACCTGATTTAGTTGTTGAAGTGCTTTCACGTTCCACAATGAAAAAAGACGTTGGAATAAAAAAAGATATTTATGAGCGAAACGGCGTTAAAGAATATTGGATTATTAATCCTTGGGCGAAAAGTATTGAAGTTTATCATTTGATCGACGGAAAATTTCAACTTGATAACGTTTATCAAATTTTTTCAGAAGAAGAGTATGAAAGACTTGAAGAAGAGGAACGAGCAGAAGTTACTTATGAAATTCCTGTAACGATCTTTGAAAATTTG
>JAFUZV010000221.1 GCA_017476425.1 Selenomonadaceae bacterium | reverse complement strand
GCAACTCCGAACAAAAATTAATAGCAAACCGTGAGCAATTAACGGAAAGTAAAATTGCTTTAAGTAGTCAAAAGGCAACGATCGAAGAGTTAAAAACGCAGTTGCAACAAGGTTTAGAGGCAATAGAAACATTAAAGAAAATTAAGCAACGTAATTTCTTAGAAAGGTTGCTTGATAAAGATTTATAAGTTAAAACCCCACAAAAAGCCCGATCACGAACGATCGGGCTTTTTGTTTATTTTTTAAAATCATATTTAATATTTTGATTGTTAAACATAGACCATTTTATATATTTATCGTGTTTTAACCGTCGTATGACAATACCGACAGATATTCCTATATTATCCGCAAAACTTTTAATGATTAATAAAGAAAAATTTTGTTTTCTAACAAATTCATTATATGCCGATTGTGGTATTAGTTGATTTTGAGCAAATTCATCGGCTTCTTTTTCTTCACTTTCGACATTACGACCTAAAGACAATATTGTTTTATCTTCATTTTTCGATGTTAGATATACAGATTTTATTCTTTTTTGTAATATATGTTTTATTTCGTGAAAAATTGTAAACCAAAAAATTGCAATATCTTTGCCTCTGTCATTAATCAATAACATAACTTTATTACTGTTCAACCATTTTATTGCTCCATTTAAAGCAGAATCTCTTAAATACGGTAATGTAACTAAAATTATTCCACAATCAGCTAATGATTCTCTCAATTTATTAAATGCTATAGAAGGATGTTCAAGAGTTAAATTACGCAATTTTGGAATTATAGTCATTAAACGTTTTTGAGAATAGTCGTTACAAACTATTTTGCGAGCGAAATTCTCACCTAGCTGAATCCACGCATTAGCATTAACGACATTTTTAGTTTTAATATTTAAAACGGAAGTTTTACAAGCCGTCAAAAGATCGGGTTTTTCAAGAATACTTAATGAAGATACTTTAAATAATGTACATAATTCACTTACACGTTGGTTATCATTTTTAGTTGAACTAACCACATTTAAATCTTCAAAATAGCTATAGTCAAACATTTTTAAAATTTCCTTCTCTTTGTCTATTTTTTTACGACAACTTATTTCACAGCATTTTTCATCATATTTATTTTGGAGATTTAACCAAACACTAACGGAAGTCCCCATCATTAATGCAAGATTCTCAGCGAGATTTTTGGACAAAGGAATTTCACCATTTAATAATTTACTAATTGTTTTACTTGTGGTATTAAGACGCTTTGCAAATTCATCTTGAGTCATATCCATACAATCAATTATATCTTTAAGATAATAACCAGGGTGAAAAGCAATTAAATTTTTATAAATTAATTTATTCATAATGATTAGACACCTCCTCAATTTTAATTATTTTAATGTTGATAGCATTAGAACTAAAAATATCAGTTATCGGTGCAGGACTAAAATTGTTCAATAAAGGTTTTACGATTAATCGATAACCTAATTTGCGTCCTAAATCTATTGCATATAATCCTTCTTTATTGCCTTTGAGATCGTGAAAATTGAAAGGCGCATAATTTCGCACGTCAATTAATGTTGCGGCGTTTTCTATATAATTTATTGTTGCTATTAATTTTTCAGCAACTAAGATATTATATTTTTTGGTTGCCTTATTGAAATCAGTACATATGCTTTTTAAAGAATCTTTTTTATATTCAATTTGCATTAGTATACCTTTCCGCTTTTTTTCCTATTTTAGCATATGTAAATAATTTTTCAAGAAAAATTTTACTAAAAAAGTAATTTTTTTATCTTTGCACTAAAAAAGCTCGATCGTTTATGATGTACTCGACACCACGAACGATCGGGCAATTTTATTTTTATTAGCTACCGATCGCAAATTCAGCGTCGGAGCAGTTGAAATTATTTAAATGATTTGATCAATGCTGACGACATTGAAAGCACCATTAAATTCATTGATCTTAACAATGACAATATGGCGTTCAGGTTCAGCAAGAATCAATGTTTGTTCTGCAATGAAAACGTGATTGATACCTTTGACTTGTTGAGTGCCGACATAAGTGATCGGCTTATAAGCTGCGCCGGTCATAGCGTCAATTTCGCCCCAAGCACTAGCGGCTTTCTGTGGCATTTTGTAATTGCCTTTCTGTTCTTCGACGTTAATTCCTCCAAAATTTCCCATAAAAAACAACTCCTTAAATTTTATTTATATCAATTTGAATTGACACCGAAATTAAGTAACAAAGAGAACTTCAGCATAGTCCAACAACGCTTTGATCTTCAATTTAATATTTTCGTCAATAGGTGAATTACTTTGAATGGTTATGACTTCTTTAATTACTGCGTCAGGTGTTGATTGATAACGATACCAATTTGCTTTACCGATGATCGTTTTAAGTTGTGAATAAAGAAATTTGCCTGGACAATCAGTTGACATTAAATCACAATGACCAACGATATGATTTTTATCAGTCGGAATGTTATATTTATCACAGAGATAAGCGATTAACATTGCACACATTTCTACTTGCTGATCAGTTGGTTTAGCTTTTTCAAAATCGCCGCTTAAATGAATGCCTAAAGTGTGCCAATTCTCGCCGTAAGCGTGAGAGCCGATTGTATATTCCGGTCTGCCTCGTTCGATAGTTCCATTTTTGCGAATAACAAAATGGTATCCGATCATTGTCCAGCCTTGATTTTTATGCCATTGATCAATCTCAGCTGCTGAAGCGTCAATATCTCGTTCGCCAGTATGATGAATTACGATCATATCTGTTATTGTGCGTTCATTAAGATAACTATTTGATTTCAAATTCGTTTCTTTAATGTTGATCTTGATCATTATTTTCATCTTCTTTCTTATTCGCATTTTCTTTTCTCTTCTCAAGCAGACTGCGCCCCATATAACCAGCTAAACCAGTAACGATGTTGCTTGCAACGTCAAGAGGTAAGATTGTGCCGTTGATCGCTGCAACTGTGTAAAATCCTGCAATGTAGCAAAGCAGAGCAACAATCAAGCCAAAGCCAATAATCTTGTCAGTGTTCCAATTATCCATCACATTTCACCTTCTTTGATCGGCAAATGCTTTATTTTCTCATAAATTGTTGTGATTGTATCATTTCCTCCGAGTGCGTGATAAGCATTATAAAGATTCGTCATTGTCTCTAAATCCTGTGAGGATATTCCGCCGTGCTGTCTGTAATATCTATATCCTTGCAAAATTCTATCACGACAAAGCCCTATTAATACGTTTCTTGAGGCTAATTCTTCTAACTCTCTTTTATCCGCTATTTCCTTGAGTTTTTTAAAAAAATATCCAATAATACAGGTAGCAGCAGCCGAAATTAGTGGAGTAATCCATTGCAAAATATCTTCCAAAATTAACACCACCTATAAAAAAGCCGCTGAATGCGACTTATTTTTTTGACTTTGATATGTTTTTCAATTCTCGAAGTCGGAAATTTTTCAATTTCTGATCCACTTCTTCAAATTCTCCGTCAGTTGATAATTTATATAAATTGTGATCGTGAATCCCTATGAGATATTCAGATGTTTTTAATTGAGTAATAGACAAATTATAACTTTCGACGGGAACGGTTTCACTATTTTCATCTAATTGCTCCGGTAATTCCTCACAGATTTTAGTATCACTTTCAAATATTCCCGTCATTTTCCATCCATATTCTTCACTTTCGCTATCTGGTTCAAAATGAATGTGATAATTATCTTGTGCCGGAAAATCAAAGCTGATAACTGTTGCATAAGTCGGCGAATCTCCAGATAAATAGCAAAATTTATTTGAAGTTTTAAGCAGACAAACGGGAACAATTTTATCACCTATATGAAAATAAAAATGATGCGTTAATTCGTCGTTTTCAGAATACGTTTCATAATATTTTTCATTCATATCTGCGGTAAAAAAAACATATCCATATAAATTTTGCACTAATTCATAATCTTCGTGAATATATAGCGGAAGTTTTACACAAAACATTACAGGTGACGGAATCATTTTCTTATTTTTAAATTCGTGACCATATTGTCTAATGCTGACCATATGATAATTTTCATAATAAACATAATCACTTTTAAATTCGGAAGTATTAGGCAATTCTTGCCCTTTTTCCGTAATTTTGACAAGATCATAATGTCCATAATCTAAAGGCGAATAAAGATCAGAAGCCTCACCACTTTTGTATATAGTCAAATATCCTGCCTCAATAGCTTGCTGATAATTTTTAAAATCATAACGTTTAACTAAATCTGTTGAAAGTGGTGTACCGTTTGATAAAGTATCATTAAAAAAAATAACTGCTCCAACAACATAAGCCCCATCAATTTGCGTTGCCGCTTGCCATTGAGCATTATTGTAGATTCCTAACGCATACATTTCTGCTTCACTCATAAGCGTTGGATAAAAAAAATCACTAACAATATGCACTTGACCATTACTATAACCAAAATCAACACGAAGTGCTTTTGCTAATTTATAATTCGGTGTTTCATTGTATTTCATTTTTCGCTTGTCTAATAATTCTTGCAATATTTCTTCTGTTTTATCGCTTTTTACTCGTGTCACATACTTTGACGAGGCTAAATAAATTGATTCGTCATTATAATTAAATTTATCGTGCAAATATGTTTCAACTTGATAATTATTTTGTTCTTCTCCTAAGCAATAATCCCAAAATAACATTAACGCCTCTTTTAATCGTTCGTCTTCTGTCGGTTTTCCGAGCATTTCAACCGTTTTTTCTATCGCTTTTTTTGCGTCAGTCATTTGATTTAAATTTTGCTTTAAAAGTGCTTTGAATTGATCATATCTTTCACCTTCATATTCAAATGGAAATGTCGTTTCTATGAATTTTTGACGCGAATAAGTCTCAAAATTCAACGTTGTTTCTTCCATTTTACTATGTGCCGTCGTGCTAATTAGTGCCTCATATTCTCCATTTATTTTAAATTTAAAATTCTCAACCTTTGAAATTACTTCAAAATTACTAGCGATTGAACTTGTATCTGAATCGGGACTATTTAATATCGGAAAAATTTCTCTGATTTTATCTTCTGATTTTGCATAATCTTTCAGCCTCAATCTTTCAATTTCTTGATCATTTTTTAAGATAATTATTTCACCGTCTGCTATGACTTCACCGGCACTAACAAAATATTCTTCACTTTCATTTGCAGTGTAAAGTATTTCATTTTCATTTTCAAGACAAATTTCAGCGTCAAGCGTTTCATCACCGTGTTTAAATATCCTTCGGCTGTTTACTATATATGAATCTTCAAACACCGGGTATTCTTTGAAATTTCCATTGCTTTTAAAATATCCTCTCAAATTTTCACCTAAAACGGGTATTCCTGAACCATTAAAAGTTATCAGCGGTTGATCATTAATGAAATTATGACCAAAAATAACTTTTCCATCAGTCCATACAAAATCACCGGCTTTAATTAACAAATTGCCTATAAATGCTAATTTTCTGCCTTGTATGTCAATAGCTCCGCCGTTTCCTACAGTTTCTATTCGTGTTTGATAATACATTACATTTTACCTACAATCGCTGCAATACTGCCGCTGTTCGGCAAAATGCAGCATACATTATCACCGTCTTCAATATAATCATCTATAGTTATTTGATAGGGATATGCTTTATTGTTTATGATAACTCTATTTCCGTTTAAAATTCCTGTCACGGCGTTATTTTTATCTTTAGGCAACTTTCTTTGTACATAATCTTTGATTGATTGTTGCATTTCTAATATTTTTGGTTTCTGCAGCATTAATACCACCTCACCATTGATATTGTTTGCTTATTGACAATTAGAGGCGTTTTAATTGCAGTGTTGTTTCGCAGATAATAGAAATTGCCGTTATATGTCAGTCGATCGTTAAAATCTATCACGTGATTATAATCATAAATATCAAGTGTTATTTCTTCTTGCACTTTTCTATTGAGCCAGTTTATTCGATCTGTTAATTCAGCGAGCTTTTCATCACCGTGTATTGGAAATGTCGTATCAATTAAAGACAAACCATACAACGTTCTTTGCATTTGATAATTGACATTTACGGCTTCAAAATCACGAATTGGACCGTGTAAAATTCGATCATCACCTTTACTCCTGCCAACAACACTGCCTAAATAGTCACCTTCTTCATCTTTCGCTATTATATGCTCTTGTCCTTGATCTAATGGTGTATGTTGTATAACTTGATAATCAACCTGTATATTGTTTTCATACACGGTAGTTTCTTCAATAGACAAGAATTTTTTACCATTTTTCAACGTAGTATAAAAATAATTCGTAGTTGTCCACGATCCTGAATCTTTTCCTTTTACCGTTGTACTTGATATTAATCCATCTTCATTGTATTTATAATTATTATTTCCTTCTGATGCTTTTCGATCAATAGGTTTAAGATACCAATAATAACCCGGTCGGACTTCTGTTTGTGATGTTGGTGTGCCGCCTGACCATACTGTACGAATAATTTTTTTATCTCTTCGTGTCAAATTAGTTGTTAAATTCGTTAAATTGATTAGATTTTCTTCATAGCCTCTTTGAACCGCAAATAATTTATCATCTCTAAAATAACAATTTATCATCATATGCGGAAGTCGTGAAGTCCAGCCAAAAATGTCTCGTATCAAATCAGCAAATGTAACTCCACCAGAATCGACATCAACAGTTGAAATAAAATCATCAAATTGTATTATTGCTTGCTTTCCTAATGCCTCTGCTATATTTTCAAGGTGTTTGCTTGCCGCTGCCATTTCCGGCAATTCCTGTTGTTGCTGTGATTGTTGATTCGATCTGTGCCATTGTTCGTTTTTGGGAATTTTATAGCTTAAAGTCTTATAAAGTAATTCATCATTATCAACGCAGCATTGACAACTTTTCAAAATGTTTTGCTCCGTCATTTCTTCTATTCTCATACTGTATTTATAGTCTAAATATTGACCTTGCACATCATCTAATATTTCTACATCATTCACTGTCACAAAATTCAATCTGTCTGTTAATTGTTGCTCCGACAAATTGATCTCTATACTCTGCAAACCTTCTGTATCATTTTCTTCTGTCGGCTCGTCACCTATATTTTCAATCGTTGACATTATTACTTCGTGAGGAAGCGATCGCGTTGTATCAAAATCAATTTCAAAAGTTTTAGTAACATTTCTGCAGGTGTCATATTCTTCATTTACATTATTTGCAACTTCACGGCTTGTATCTGCCAATAAGGTCTGACTTCTGAAAATGGTTCTCTGAAGATCATAATCTTCAATTATTTTAGTCACCCGGACGACTTGCCTTGTAAGATCATACAAAGCTGAAAAATCCATTTTTGCATTTTCATAATATTGAATTTCTCTGTTTGAAATTATTAAATTGCTGACGATTATATTTGTGCTTTCCATTTGTATATAAACATTGTCAAAATCGTCACCATTGTTGACATTGCCGGTATAAGTTGCATATAAATGGCTTTCGCCGTCATAATCATAACCAAGAAATTCAACTATTCCATTTTCAGTATCACTTTTCATATGCAACATCATATTAGAATATGGATATTTTCCAAAGTACGTTGTCGAGCTATTCGGATTATCTTTGCATTTTATTCCATTATGCCATATTGCTATTGTTTCAACTCGATAACCAAAATCGCAGAATCCACAAACGCCGCTTACTCCGTCGTGATATATTCTGATTCTGTCACTCGAACTATAATTTTCAGTAAATAGAATATCACATTTGATCCATATCTCTTTTGTTGCTGGTATATCAAAACATTTTTCACGATTCGGCTGATAAAATCCACTTCCATATTTGCTGATCATATTTCCATATGCGTCTGTTCCCGTGCTAAGTTCTACTGTTGTTCCTGATGTTGTTAATAAGTCTGCCGTTCCATAATTTTCATATCGCCAGACATTTTCTATTTCTCTTTGAAGATCATAATTTTCTGTTACGCTTTTAATTACATTTCGTTCTACGTCATTTAATATTTCAACTTCTTTGATAACATTTCTAATTAGATCGTTTTCACTCGTAACAAAATTTTTTACTTCACGTTGAAGATCAAATGCAAAGCTGCTTGTTAATCCATAACCAATAACATTTTCATCAATCCCGATCGGCGCATTGCTGATTATTATATTTGAAAAGTAATTTGAATTATTTTGTGATTGCAAATAAAAATTAGAAAAATCATTGCCATTTTCAACATTGCCGCGATAAATCAAGCCTTCTTCTGCAAAATCATCACTATAATATTTTTCTCCGTCTACCCATAATTCAACTATTCCATTTGTTGAATCAGAAACCATATGCAGTAAAAAAGTATGCAGCTGATTCGCTGTTATTGTGTTCTTAGGATTTAATGTATATTCAAGCGGTCCGTTTATGAATGACGTTAAACTGTTTATCTGCTGATAACGTCCAACGCCTGTATCTTTTCCATCTAATCTGTCATACGCTCGCCATTGTGCCGTTCCGCCATAATATAGATCAAATTTCACCCATATTTCTTTTGTCGCCGGTATCGGAAAAATTGCAACTCGCTGATTTTGCCAAAATGCTATTCCTGTTTTGGACTTTGAACTATCAAGCCCGGTTAAATTATTCCCGCTGACTTTTAATAATTCCGCTGTTCCTGCGTTTTCATATCGCCATTCACTTGTATCTCGAATAATGTCATAATCGTTTTGTATCGTTTTTGTTACATTCCGTTGAAGGTCTACATTTAAAATCTCAATGACTTTGTCGCCGTCTGTGATATTTCTTTCAAGATCATATTCGCTTTCAACGATCTTTTGAACATTTCTAACAACGTCAACTGCAATATTTTCAGTTTTAACAATTTCACGCTGAAGATCAATATTTTTTGTTTCGACGTTTACAATATTTCTCTGAAGATCATAATCTGTTGTCTCAATAAATGATAACTTAACTTCTTCATCTATATCAACCGGCGCATTCGATATGATCAAATTACTTACAAGAATGTTTGAGCCGTCCATTTGTATATAGACGTTTGCAAAATCATCTCCGCCGTTTACATTGCCAACAAATTTGTCTGTAGCACCACTAGGTAAGAAACATTCTACAACACCGTTTGTAGCGTTGCTTATCATATGCAAAAGAAAGGAACGATTTTTATTTTTGGCAAAACCAGTTATATTTGATTGTGAAGTACCATTGTGCCATAACAATAAATTATTATTTATAGTTTCACTGGAAGAAAAACCGTTTACACCATTTGAATCTCCACTATAAATTCTTATTCTGTCACCATCTGTATAATTCGCCGTCGTGTAAATATCACATTTGATCCAAATTTCTTTCGTTGCTGGTATATCGAAACATTTCGATCGCGTTGGCTGATAAAATGCTGAGCCTGTTTTTGATTGCGTGCTGTCTAATCCTGTTACCGTCGTTCCTGCGATTGTCAATAAATCTGCTGTACCGTAATTCTCATATCGCCAAGTTAGCGGCGGATTTTTTATTTTTCTCAGCAAATCGAAATTTTGGATAAGAACCGTTGTTAAATATTCATCTGCTGTTGGCGGATTATTATTGCCAGAAACAAGCCAAGCATTGTCATAAATTCGTATCTCATCGATCGAACCTATTACAGCCTGATTACCATTTGGCAACGCTCCAATATAAATATCAAAATTTTGACGATTATATTTTGGGGCTGAAGCTCCGTAACCAGCACTATATTCACAAGACCAAACATCATTAATATACAAACTTAAAAAATTTCTATCATAACGGTATAATAATTTAAAATGGACTCGCTGACCTATACTTGTATGCGTTGCTGTTCGAGTATATCCGTTATCAACTGAAACATTTGCATAACTATTTGCCCAAAAATCCAACTTTGTACTATCAGTAGCACTTTTTCTCAAACTTAATAGAGCAAACCCAGAAGAATTTACAATATGAATAATTCTTGCATTATTTGGTGAAGAAGAATCAACATTTACCCAACCGTCTATATAAAAACTTTGCCCGCCTAACGGCAAATTACTTAGTTTTATATATGAATTACCATCAAGTTGCAACGCTTTCCCGTTTATTGCATTTGCTGTTCCAAGTGTCGGATTTCCATAAGTTGTCCAATTATTCCCACAAAAATCGTCTGTTACTGACTTGTCAAATTTCAGCCATACTTTAAGATAATTTAAACTTGTCGACATAATTTGTCACCACCATTAACTAGTGGCTTCGATCTTCGTTGTCACTCTCATTGATACACTTGTGTCTCTTGTTGGCGTTTCTACACTACTGCTGCTTGCTTGTGCATAAAATATCGTGTTTGCTGTGCCAATAGACGAAGCAATGATTATTGTATCTGAAAATGTTCCGCTTTCCGTCAAGCCGAATTTCCATCTGTCTGACGTATCATTATTATCTTGAACTGTTGCGCCGTCTGATTGATAACCGCTTTCGCAGCGAATAGCTAATTTGACTTTCTTACTCTCATTTTGTGATGCGTCAAGTTTTACAACTAATGGTGATGTCTGTGCTCCGCCTGTACTGATCGCCGTGCCGTCTGTGTCATTCGCTGTTGGATTATTCATATATACATTTACATACGTTGGCATTTCTTACACCTTCCATAACTCAAATGTCAATATTACATATCTTGGGAACTTTGATAGATATTGCACTTTCCTAAATACTAATCGTAAATTTGCATAGATAAAACCGCCTTCATCTGTTAATGTCACTTTTTGCCGCCTTATCCATAAGTCCGTTAATCGCAGATAATTTTCTTGGCTGAATATGCAAGTTATTAAAAATGTTTCTCCATTTTGTATAAATCCATAATCTTGTATCGTATTACCTTTTATCAGCTGAATTTTTTCTATTCGATCATCAAATTCTAATTCAAATGATTCTGGTGCTCTAAATGACGGTATATCATCTATATAAATCATTTCGCCACCGCCTAATTTGCATATCCATAACTCGGACTATTCGTCGCTTGATTTACTGATTGTTTGACTGCCTCCGCTATTTGATTCGTTATATCTTCAGTCAAACGTTGTTTCATCTCATTATCAAACACATATGCTCCGCCTAGATCAATGTTAATATTCGGCGCAACTGTCATATTTTTTTCTGATCTTTTCTCTTGATCCGCTGTATCTCTCATCATTTCGCTTGCTCTCTGCAGTTGTTGATTCATTTCATCTAAATAACTAAATACTTCATTTGTTGATACGCCAAGCATTTCTAATTGATTCGTGAAATTTGACAGATTTGCCGCTGAACTGCCTCCATATACACCATTTTCATATTTTTGAATTGATCCTTTCGCCATATCTTCTATTACATCTCGTGTCATTTGCGGCAATTCTCTTAAAACTTCTTCTATATTCGGCGAATAATCATTGATTTTTTGCGGTTGCTGATCTTGGAACGGCATAAAATACGGCGAATTTCTTACTTGATCGCCTTCTATTACTTCAATCCCGGATTGTTCCTCTATCACTGATACGATTTTTTGCCTTGCCGCTTTTTCTGCTTCAATACTTTTGATATTTTGCAATGTTGCTTCATTCAATCGAATAGATCCATTATTGATCTTATCCATCATTGATTGATATGCTAAATATTTTGAGTCCATCGTAGCTAATGATTGTAACGACTTATTTTTATTTTCGCCAAATTCATAAATATATTGTGGTGCTGACGACTGCGATTTTTCATAACTTCCATTTTTGTTTTCTCTGATTCTTTCCGCTATTTTCGCCATTCGTGCCTCATATATTGCCCGTGCTAATTCTTCTGAAATTCCGTCTTTGATCTGCTCTTGATAATGCTTTTCGGCTTGATAAATATCATAATCCTTTTGTGAGGCTGTCAATCTCATTAATTCATCTTGCGCACTTTCTATTCTGCCTTGTATTCGATCCATTTCTCTTTCAAATGCTTCTGATTCTTTCATCGCTGCATTTGCTATTATTGCTGATACTTCTTCCGCTGTATCCGCTTTCTCTAATTGCGCATCTTTCCATTTCTCAATATCCCTTAATTGCTTATCAAATGCGTCGTGCGTCAACGAATATTCTATATCCGTTGTTTCTTTAACATAATCCTGAATTTTTTTCGATGTTTCTTCGTGTGCTTTCGCTATTCTACGTTGATATAATTCCTCCGCCTCCGCACACTCCATTCCGATCTTCAGCCATTCTTCTTTCGCTTTTTCAGCGGATAAAAGCTCATTTTCTAAAGCACTGCGATAACGTGATTCTTCTTGATCTCTTATTGCCGTTATTTCTTTTTGTCGATCTGATTCAAGCCGTTTCGATTTTTCCGCAAAAAGTTTTTCTATCGCTATTCTTTGCTCTGCTGTCGTGCTTTCATCATTCAATAAATCTTGCTGCCATTTCCTTAAATCATATACTTTGCTTTCATATTCGCTGTGAGTGAGTTTATAAAGTTCGTCAGTATATTCACGTGTTTTTTTAACGGTTTCTTCTACAGCTTTTAATTTTTCAGAAAAATGTTCATCATTTCTTTCTGCTACTATGCTGCTTAATTCGGAAAATCCTAAATTTTTATCATCACTTTTTCCTCTTTCGAGTTCTAATGCTATACTGACATTGTGAATTTCTTTAATTATAGCTTCCGTTTTTTCTTTAACTTGTTTGTGAGTTTCATCTAAATTTTTTAACATTGGAGCAAAATAAGTAGGATTTGCAATATTATTATAATAAGATAAATTTTGTTGATATATTTGAGGATCAATGCGATTAGCCATTGATTTATTAAGTTCGATTACCGCCTTTTGAGTATCGCTAATTTTCATCGTCTTTATTGCTTCAACGACTTTCTTTATTGCACTAATAGCTAAGTCAGCTCCATCTTCTATACTTCCGAAAAATTTTGCAACTGACTCCCCAAATGCTTTTATCTCTGTTTTATTAACACTTAAAAATTTTGTTAGTTCACCCATTCGCTCGGTGATTCGCGGAACTATTTCATTTGCAACAGGCATAAATACACTCTCAAACGATGCTTTTAATTGCGCTGATTGAGTATTCATTGCATTTATATTTCCTTGTAATGCGTGTGCTAATACGGGATTCGCTAATCCATTCTTGACTATTTTATTTGAAGCATTAACATTATCTCTCAAATCTTCAAGATAAGTTATAAAGTCACCACTCCAAAATCTACCGCCAACTGCTGATATAAATTCTAAACCCTTTCCAGCTAATTGTGCCTTCTTTAAACCATCTGCTACTGCTAATGATAAATCTAAACCTTTTTTGAGATTACCATTTGCATCTGTCAATTTTACATTGTACTTATCAAAGGTTTTTGTCATTAAATTACCATTTTCGCCTGATTTTACAAATTGAGCCGCAAGCCTTCTCAAATTTGAATTAACTTCGTTAATGTCAATACCAGTGACTTTAGCAACTGTCGAAAGTTTACCCATTTCTGCAACACTCATCTGCATTCCTCGACTCATTACATAAACCGCATCACCAGATGATGTTGCTGCTTTTACTGTCTCCACTATTGAATTTTCTATTCCTCTAAAGATTAACGGAACTGACGCTAATGCCGCGATCGCTTTTCCTACCGGGTTTGGTATACTCCCGATTATTTCTAGCGATTTCGTTATTGC
>JAFUZV010000220.1 GCA_017476425.1 Selenomonadaceae bacterium | reverse complement strand
AAGATTAACGGAACTGACGCTAATGCCGCGATCGCTTTTCCTACCGGGTTTGGTATACTCCCGATTATTTCTAGCGATTTCGTTATTGCCGTATCTGCTGATTGTGATGCCGTCGTTAATTCATTATATTTATTTGCAAGTTCGCCAATAGAACTATTAAAAGCATTATTTATTGTATTTTTGATACTTTTGTAACCACTAACAAGGCTATTATCACCTTTCGGCAATGCTTTTTGTTGTTCAGCAATCTTCTTTAATTCTTGTTCAAGCTCCACGAGTGCTAATCTTTCACGTTCAACGGCGATCGTTGCTGACTGCGCTTGTTTGCTGTGCTCACCCATTCGCTGTGTTGCATCTTTCCAAGACGCTGTTACTCCTTGCAATTTCAGTTTCTGATTCGCTATTTGCTGATTCAACGCATCTTGTTGGATTTTCAACCGCTTTGCTTCGTCTGTTACTCCTGCTAAATCTATTTGTGCACGCAATTTAATAATCGTGTTTTCTCTGCTAATTCGTGAAATATTTGACTTTAATGTTTCACTTGCGCGAATTATATCACTGTCAAGGCTGCTATAATCTAAACCTAATCGCAAATAAAGTGTTGATATGCTTTCACCTTGTGCCATTTGTGCACCTCCTTTCAAAGTACTTCATCAATATATTTTATGTTATCTTTTGGCTCTTGATCATTTTCTTCAATTTTGTTTTTGACCGCCATCATTTCAAATATCAATTCTAATTCCATTTCCTCAATTTCATTAAAAGAGCTGTTAAATGTCTTCATTAATGACAAATAACAGCCCAATATATTTTGATATAGAGTTAAGTTGTTTGATTTTCGGCAGTCTCTTCGGCGTTTTTTACCTCACCTAATTTTTCTGTCAAAAGTGAAAGAAAATATTTCAAGCATTCATCATACAAATTGATTACTTCTGAAACCGTCAAATGATTAAGTAATTCATCTATTGTAACAAAATCTTCAAACATTCCAGCCAACAATTCACAGTGTTTGTCGATAAATTCCACTGTCAAAAGATCTTTTCTTTCTTCGTCAAATTTAAAGAACCTACGCCAATCTCGCGCTTTGATTGTCCTTATTTCGTAAGTTTTCCCGTTTATTTCTATTTTCGGCTTTTTCATCTCTCATCACCTCAAACGCTTGTATACCACGTTGCTGCAACTGTTGTATCTGGGCTGACAACTGTTTTTCTCCAAGCTCCATCATTTTCTCGCGCTACAAAACTTCCTTCCAAAGAATGCAGAGTATATTCAAGATTCTCACCTTTTGTGTTGAAAGTTTCTTGTGTTTCTGAAAATTTCCCTTTTAAGAATTTTTCATATTGAACTGCTCCGCCGCTTTGTTGCGCTTCAAACATTATTGCTACATATGGTGCTTCATCACCTGACTTTGATATCATTGCGCCATCTACTACACTATGACCAAGCAACGACGCTTTATCCTCAAGCGGCAAATAGACACTTTCAAAGCTAATTGTTATTTCTGTTATGTTACTTGTGGTTTCTAATGGCAGATCGTCACCGTAAGCCGTCGCCTTTTGAACTGTTGGATTAATGTCTACGGTGTTGAGTCCAACAATGCGCTTTGGTGTTCCATAAGTTACTTCTGTTGAATCATCTTTTGTCAAAAGTGCATAATAAAGTTTTTTCACTCCGATTTTTGCCATTTATCTCACTCCTTAATTTTTTACTGCAATTCGATAATCACAGATCAACATTTTTTTATCTTCTTCAACATATGGCGTTGTCTGCACTCGCGAATAACCTAATTGCATTGTCATTATTCGATTTATTATCAGATTTATTTCTGAATATTCGCCGTTTTTAGTTATAATATGGATTCTGATGGTTACTCTATATGCACTTTCTAAATCGTCACCGTGCATTATAGGCACGTCACTGATTGGCGAATAAACAAGAATTGGATAGCGTGTTATTTCTCCTGCAGGTGCTTGAAGATGATAAATTGACTCCTTAGCATTTCCTAACATTTCTGTCAATGTTTCTTCATTTATTAACGCTGAATAAATTTCGCTTTCTAATTCTGACGTTGTCATTTTTAATTGCCTCGTGCTGTCGCTTGTGCTATTGCATTTTTTACGCCGTTAATAACTTCATTGCGTTGTGCATCCATTGCAGGATACAAAAATGGTTTATTGATCTTCGGTGAAAATTCTACAAATTGCCCATAAAGAACGCCGTTTTTTTCATTGACTGCATCAGCTAAAATTTCATATAAAGCACCTTTATATTGATCGCCGCCAACATCAACACTTTCTGCCTTTATTGAATCTCTCAATTTTCCAGTTTTAACCGGTACTCGCTTTTTCGCGTCCTCCACGATTTTGTCTGCGCCTTCTTTCAAGGCTTTTGTTGCTGCTTTTATAATATGTTCACCTTTCGCTCTCAATTCGTCGACTGCTTTTTGTATTTGTTCTTTCATCAACGAATCGCCAACTGTTACTCCTCCGCGTCCAAAATGACTGTCTCGATAATGATTGTGATAACCGCTTCCACGTCTAGCCATCTTTCACCATCTCCACACATTCTAATATCGTCCATATCTTGCGGCTTTCGGCATCATAAGCAGGTATTGTTTGTCTTAATTTTTTCCTTCTCCAGATAATTAAATCGTCAGGCAAAATGTCTGTCCTGTATCTTACGACTATCCTATAAATTATTTCGTTCGTCAATTCAACTGAACTATCAAGATTTCTTTTAGCTGATAAAGGTAAAACCTTTGCCCAGACTTCACAACGTGTTATTTCTTCATTCTTGATAATGTCACCGAGATTATTTCTTTGTGCCTCAAAATAAACAATTTTAATCCTTTCGCTTAAATCATCTACTGAAGTATTATTGATTATATTCCCTGTTGCTTTCATTGGATCACACTTTCAATTACAATTTCACTGCTTATTTCGTCGTCACCCCAATATTTTAACTGCGTCATCATTGATCTGATCGTGTAATTCAAGCTGTGATTTGAATTATCTCGGTTTTGATAAAATTCAGCGGCAACTATCATCTGTAAAAGATCAGCCTTTTCAGCAAACACTAAACTCTTTTGATAATTTTCTTCGTAGTCAGTTATTGCATCTCTTAAATACGCTTTAGCAGTCAATAAAAATTGATTTATCAATTCATCTTCAAAATCGCTGTCAATTCTTAAATACAATTTAAATCTCTCAAGAGTAACAGCCACCGCTTTCACCTCTTTTGTCTAATTTTTAACAGATGTCATACTTTGACTTTCAAAGCGATCATCGCTCTATCGTCAATGACTTTTGTCCCATATCTGACAACTGCTCTTAATGCTGTGCCGTAACGTGCAAAGAACAATTCCCTTGATAATGCTAATTCAAGCCCTTTTCTTTCAAAAAATGTCATATACGCTTTCATATTGCCAACAAAGAATGGTGCATAATCATTTCCGCCTGATTTTGTATTCGGAAGTGTATCATCAGGCAACATTATGATCGGTTTTCCTCTGAATCTGAATGCGTCAGGTTGTGCAATATCAGGCTGTAAAAGCGGTCTATTATTGCCGTCTAACAAATTTGAAAGCCAGTCCATTCCAGATTGATTTGTATAAATTTTCGCGCTGTCATAGAAAATTCCGTTAAGGTCTTTCGTTATCGCTGTTGTTAAACTCTTTGCCGTATTTGATGCCATCACCGTCACATCGCTCGAATCTACCATATCCTCAAGCGGATCAAGTATGTCTTTATTTTCACCTTTTACTGCGCTTATCGCCAGCTGATTACCAATAACGTCAATAATTTGAATGTCTGCATCTTCGATCAACTGATTTGAAACGGGGATTATTAAGCCTTTATCTTCAATGCTGTAACTCGCTTGTGCAAATGTAATGTCACTTTCTGCGATCGGTGTCATTTCTGCAAATGATTGAAATTCTAATTTCTGCGGCGGCAATGTCGGCCATTTCCCTGACGGTGCTGTCACTTGCACTACTGTTACTTCATTTTTAAGTTGCACATATTGTTCTTTAAATTCATAAAGTGTTTTCATTTGCTCTTCCGGTACAAGATAGCCGCCTTTGCTTGAAATACTTTCAACTTGCGCCGGTTGTCCGGGTGAACCACTAATATTAAAATATGCGTCGCGTTCTGCCTCTGTAAGTCCTCTACCTTCTTTAAACACCAATTTATTAAATGCTCTGTTTCGCAAAATTGCTTTGTCTGTCGTCTCAGACTCTACATTAAATTTACTTTCGCCAATAAAGTTGGTAAAGTCCGAATCTTCAAGGCTCTTTTGAATGCTATATTCGTCCATCATTTTGTTGAGTTCATTCATCGTCTTAATTGCTGCGTCCATTTGCTCCTCGCGTTGAAGTCTCTCAAGCTCTGCACGCTTTGCATTAATTTCTTTTTTCATTTCATCTGTTTTTCTCATCAGATCATCATTCCTTTCGCTCTTGCTATCGCTATTTCTATTTTCTTGTTTTGTTCAATCAAAAAAGACGACAGATTTTTATTTCCATCGTCTTTGAATGTCAATGTCTTAGGGATTCGCTGATAATGCAATGTTTTCAATTTTTCAAGACTTCCTGCACAATTTACAGCTTTCATCGGTTCTATCAATTCAATATCAAAATACTGAATTGCTTCAGCACCCGTCAACCACGTTTCAGCATTCACCATTTTGTGTATCTCTTCATCAGTAACACCGCCAATTTTCTTTTTTTGATATGTGCTTTCTAGTCCTTTTTGCAATACGTCTAAACGCTCTGCTTCTGCTCTCATTTCGTCTGCATTGCCAATAGTAAAAGTTAATGGTTTATGAATCATCAGATAAGTATTACTCGGCATTTTACAGACATCAGCACTAAAGAATATTTGTGTCGCTATCGAACAGCAATAACCATCAACAATCGCTGTCGTTGGTGCGTCATGTCTTGCGATCATATTCGCCATTGCACAACCGGCTGGAATTGATCCGCCATACGAATTAATATAAATAATCAGCGGTTTATCTTTCACGCTGTCTAATTCCTCTTTGACTTTTTGCGGAAATTCATAGCCTGTTGTGTCATTATACCATTCTTTTATAAAAGCACCATCAGCGTCATCAATTATATCACCACTAATATAAATTTCAGCAATTTCACCTTGATTCTTCACTTTCAACATTTTAACACCTCCTATTCTTCTGGTTTATATGCTGCACCTGCATTTTTTAATGATACCATACTGCCATTTACTAAATATTGATCGCCTTCTTCTCCGATCGGCGGTTGATCTAACCATCTGCGTGCATCATTCGTTGAATATACGCCACTTTGTACCAATTTTTGTATTATGTCTGCTTGCTCTGTCGGATTGTTTCGTAACAATACTCCTACATTAAATTTAAAATGCAAACCTTCTTCTAATTCTTTCACTGTTAATAATTTTCGGTTAAATTCTTGCTCATAATAAGTAATTATCGACAATAATGTATCAGTTAAAAATGTCAACTGCTGCATTATGCTGTTTGCATATGAACTTTTTGAAAAATCATTTAAAAAATTCGGTTTTACTCCGAACGCCGCCGCTATTTGCAACGCTGTAAACTGTCTTATTTCTAAAAATTGACTGTCTGTCAGCTTTAAATCTAAAGGCACTATATCAAAACCTATAGGTATTGTGAACATTTTCCGTCCGTCTTCACGGGCTTGTTCTTCAATTCCCTGTAATAATTTCTTTTGTGATTCTTTTTTGAGATCACCAACGTAACGAACGCACAAATTAGCGATTAAGCCGCGATCATACAATTCTGATAGAAATTTGTTGCTTGCTTTCGATCCACTGATTAATCTTGCTAATATTTCACGTACCGATCGCCCGACTATCCCGTTATCTTCTGTTATCCAACTTTTCACGTGTATCACTTCATCAGGATTCAGCCAATATGATTTGCCGCTTCTTGAGTCTTGATAGAAATAATAATACTTTTTTTCAGTGAAATTGCTTGTATCATTGATCCATACTTGCACATAGTTCGGATCAAGCGGTATCAGACTTTTTAATTTGCCGTTTGAATATCTTTCACAATAAGCATAGCCATTACCTAAATGATTTCTGTTGTATTCTAAACCGCTTAAGAACTGCGCCGGTGTTTGATATTCATTTGCGCTAAACTGCAAAATTTTGATCGTTTCGTGATTCATTATTCGATTTTTATCGGAATCAAGCAAATAAATAGGAATTTTCGCAACGCTTTCAGCAAGAGTCTTGAGACAAGTGAAATATGTTACTTCTGAAAGATCGTTACCATATTCTGCATTGCCACTTCTTGAGAATAATTCCATTATTGTGCTCATTGTGATTTTATTATCATTCTCAGGCTCTGCACTATTAAAAAATTTCTTTATCTTTTCAAATAATTTCACATTCTCATCACCTCTGGAAATTTAACCATTCTTCTAATAATGCCTCTCCGTCAACTGATTCACCTTTATTTAGAAAATACAATTTCCAAGCGTCAATTATTGCGTCTACTGCGTCTATTCGATTCGTTACGGAGTGTTTATCAACTTTGATTTCTCCAAAACTATTTGCAACCGTCACAGCATTTAACAATGACCACGTTAATAATTGATTCCGCTTGTCGTATTGTATCAGTCCGGCTTTTACACTTAATTGAAAGTCAACTGTTGCATCATTCAATGATTGCGCTGATTGTGGTATGTCAGTTAAATCACACGGCAAAATTGATTCAAGATCGGCTAATATTCCTGCGATATTGTGTCTGTCATATCCACAACCAATAACATTCAGATCAAATTCTTCTATCAGATATTTTAAATCTTCTAACACTCTTTTATAGTCTGTTTTGATTCCGTATAGTCCACTTGTTAAAACCAATAATCCTTGCTCCGCCCATAAGCGATAAGGGACATTATCTGTCTTTTCGTGTTCTAACAATCTCATTGAAGGCATATATGAACGTGACCAAATATAAGCCGTGTCTGCTTCTTCAGGGAAAATCAAAGCGATCGATGTTAAATCACCGCCACTACTTAAATCAATACCTAAATAACAGTCTCGACCTTTCATTTGCGATAATCCTTTATCTACGCCGCATTGTGCCCATTTTTCAGCGTCAATATATGCATCGCCTGCATATGTCACCCAACGATTTAATGACTTCGTCAAGAAATTTACTAATTCTTGTCCTTGCTTTTCTTGTGCATCTATCGCTTTTTCTCTCATTCTTGCGATCATTTCTTCATTTAAACTTTCATCAGCGTTAAATAATTGCAACGGATTAGCCTTCGCCCAGTTTTCAGGCTTCCATATATCGTCGTCATCGTCCATTTCTGCTATGTATACAAATAATGAATCCTTTTTGATCGCTCCGCTTAAGATTTTTTTGCAGAATTGATAATGCTCGTAACAAAATGAATTGAGATTAAATCCTGCTGTCGTTATTGCTAACGTCAAAGCATTTGACACCGCTAATTGTCCATCTTGCATTAATTTATACATTTGATTATTCGGATGGGCGTGTAACTCATCACAGACTGCCAGCACCGATCGAAAGCCATCTGCTGATTTTGTGTCTCGTCCTATCGCTTTTATCACTGTATTTGTTACTTTTGATGTTATCGTGTGTTCGTGTGCTTTGATTTTATACAATTCTCCAAGTTCAGGATCACTTTCAATAAATTTTCTGATTTCATCAAATACTATATTCGCTTGTTCTTGCTTCGTTGCCGTTAAGAATACTCGTCCATATCTGTAACCGCTGAAACTCGCAAAATCATTACTGATTTCTCCTGCTAAAAAACTCTTCCCATTTTGCCGCGCTACTTGCACATATCCTTCTCGGTAACGCCGTTCTTTCGTCCTCTTTTTACGCCAGCCAAATAGACTGCCTATAATGAAATCTTGAAAGCCTCTCGTTTTTAATGCTTTTGCGCTGACTCCTTCGCCGATCGTCAACTTGTTCGCTAATGTTATATGATTTTCTGCTACTTTTGAATCAAAAATATATTCAAAGTCCTTTCTATTCATATCATCTAAATGCCGTCGACACGCTAAATATTCTGAATGTCCGCAGATTTTCTTTCCTTCTACTACTAACTGCGCATAATTCGTTGTTCTATCCATTTCATCACCACAATCCGCAGAGAGTCCGCACAACGTAACTCAAAAATACATAATGCGGAATCTAGCAAATAATTTATTGAAAGTGTTCTGAAAATTTATTCGGCTTTTTTTCCTCAATCGTCGGAACTATCAAACGCAATCGATCTGTTGTTGCTAAGCCTAATTTCGCTGAACATTTCATTATCTGCGTTGCCGCTTTTTCTGCCACTAATACATATGGTGATATTGCTGCTTTTCCTTCATACTCGATCACGCTGCCCTGTTTATTCAAATTTTCTGCCGCTTTCATATAACGGCTGTAATTGTCTGCGTATATTGCTAATGTTGTCAAGTCAAGATTATCAAACAATTCTATTTTTCCGGCTTCTTCTACGACTCTTTTATATTCTTCTGCCGCCGCTTCATCTAACCAACTCGGCGCACTTTTCATTAATTCTCCTCGATCTATCTTGATTCTTGCCTCTTGTTCAAGCCGATTTTGGCGTTTCTGCTTGCTGATTTTTCCTGTCGACATCGCTAATACTTTTCTCGGTCTGCCTGCCATTTCTTTTCACCTCCTTCTATTGCCCATTTTTAGCATTTTTGCGCAAGTTTTGGGGGGCGCGCTCAACAATTTTATTTTTCTAAACTTTTTGACCCTGCCCCTATGCCTCTTATCGCTAACAATTTTGTCTGCAACGAATTTTTTTCATTTCCTCCACGACTATAGATCGCGTGAATTTTATTATGTGTCTGCTTTGACACAAATATTAAATTGTCTAGTGAATATTTCATCGCTGGCCATTCGTCTATTGGATAAATGTGATGCGCTATTTCTCCTTTGACAATTTGATTCTCATACTTCAAAGCATATTCATCAAGCCCATTTGCACGTTCTTTTACAAATTCTCTCAACTTCTGCCATTCAAGCGAATAATAGAAATCTTGTTTTTCTTTGTTGCGTTGAAATTTATTGTATGTTTGATATCTTGAGTGACATTTGCAAATTTCTCCTTGCCTGATGAATCGTCCACATTTGCATAACTTCATTAACATTTTTTCACCTACGAAAAAAGCCGCTCTGCAGCGGCTGATTTTTTTCTATTCGTTTCGCAAGTATATCATATCACAACTTTTGATGTTTCACAATATCCCAAACTGTCCCAAAGTGTCCCATTTACTCCCAAAGTGTCCCAACTTTTTCAATTTCTTTCATTGCCTTTTGATGATCGCGATGCAGTTGACTACTTGAGACGTGCAGCGCACGAGTGATCTTATTCCAAGATAAATTATAAATGTAGCGAAGAATTAACACTGATTGTTGACGACGATTTTTGACTAAGTGTCTAATATCTCTTTCAACGAGTTCACGCACAAGATTAAATTGATTAATTTCAAGTTCAAATTGATTTACGCGGATAAGCATTGTGATAACGGCATTTTCTGTTTTCGATACGGCAAAACCTTTGATCTTCGGCATATCGTTAAGTGTCTGCGTGATTTTCATTGCACGATCTTTTATTTGTACAATTTGCTCACATTTTTCGTCAATCTCAATTTGAATGTCACGAATGCGTTCCATTACCATTTCAATGTCTGTCATTTTGCCACCTCTCACTAATTTTATCTATATGTCTGGTATTCTTCAGCATTGCTAACAAGTACTCTTCATATTCTTTTATCTGCGGACGAATTTTCCTTTCATACAATGACTTTTCATTATCATTCATTTCGCTTGTGACAATGATATATCCATATTTATCGGAAGGTTTCAGCTTTGCTTTCAAAGCCCTAGCGGATAAAAGAAGTTTACTGAGCTTTGGATAGTGGATATTTGTGTAGTAAAGCAGGCTGTCCCAAGATTCACCGTCGTCAGCAAATCGAAAGATAACTTTTCCAACGTGATTGATTTTAATTTCGTCACCTTTGATCTCCACGAGTGATTCATCTTCAAACTCTCTAATAGCCTCGTCGACCATTTCATCAATCGTCATTTTGTTCACCTCCAGCGGTTACACTTTTTTTTGGATGGTTACACTTTTTTTTGGCTGGTTACACTTTTTTTGAATTAGTGTAACCCGCATTCTAACGGCATTTATAGGACTTTTTATTTTTTGGGTTACACTTAGTTACACTATTTTTTTTAAAAGTGTAACCGTATAATTAGCGTTATTACGCCATTTATCGGCTCTGGTTACACTTTTTTGCCGGTTACACTATTTTTTATAGTCTATATAAAAAAATATATATAACAAAAATGAAGTTATCATATCATAACCTTGTGATCGTGTTATATAGTTTTTTTTCTGTAGAAAATCGAAAAAAAAAAGTGTAACCGTGTAACCGAACCTATTAAGCTAGTATTTATGCTGGTTTGCGTGGTTACACTAAAGTTACACTATTTTTAAAAAGTGTAACCGAGATTTAATTTTTGGCGTTCTAACGCCGTTTATCGTTTGTAAAAAAAGTGTAACCGAAATTTTGAAAAAGTGTAACCGTTATTCTATCTTACTCTTTGAAATTCTAATGCAACGAACACTGACACCATTGATTTTTGAAATAACCGTGAGATTAGGATTTTTCTTGCCTTTCTCAACTTTATTGTCAGGTACGATATACTCAGCATTAGCGAGATCGTGAAGGACTTTTTTGTAAGAAATTTTTTCACGCTCTAAAGCGTCTTTGAGAGATTTAATATTGATGTAAAGGTAATTATCCTTATAAGCACCGTAAATTTGAGAAGGTTTTTTATCGTTGTCGAAAGATTGACTGCCTTCAAAGTGGGAATTATTTTCAGCGATCCAGCCGAGAATAAAATTCCACTCACGCTTAACGTCAGAAATTTCGTCTTTAGTCTGCAAAAGATTGATGATCCTAACAGCGTTGAGGAGAGCAGATTTTTTAGCGGATTCAATGTCGACGTTGAAGAAGTAATGATTAAGAAGACAGTCAGCAATAGTGACAAGAGAGACGTAACGAATATGATCGTCAAGGTGATTAGGAAAATGAGATTGAAGGCTTGGAATCATTTCCTCACGGTAAAGATTGCGAAGATTATTAAAATCTTCATTTATCAGCCTGTCGATGAAGGCTTGTCCTGCGAATCCGAAGTGATCATTGATATTGGCATAGAGTTTTTTAGCAAGTTCTGAAGGAACAACTTGATCGGGAACAAGGATATTAAGAGTACGAGTGTAAACACCTTGAGTAGCAGTATCTTCAACTAAGGGAGTTTCACCGTTGAGAATACCGATAGTGCGCCATTTTGTACGAGATTTCATAACGGCTTCGGAACGCATTCTGCCTTTACCTTGTTCATTAGCGATTTTATAAGCAACCATATTGAGATTTAAATTACCGTCAGCAAGCTGCTTTTCGTCGAGGATAAAAGGGAAGTCATTACTTTCAGCGGCTTCACCTTCAAGAGCGTTTTGAGTGAGATTGAAATTGCGAACGATGTCTTGATTACCCCAAGCAGAGCCACCGAAACGACAAGCGATAGTTTTACCGGCACGAGAGCCGCCCCAAAGGTAAATGACAAAAGAACGTTCGCCAACGAGACGTAAGAGAGGAACAGCTAAGCAAGCGGCGAAGATAAAACGAGCGATCGGATAATTGAATACCTCAGCGGCTAGATTTTTCCAAGTGTCAAAATCGCCGTTTTGAGTGAGACATTTAATAAAATTGTTGTTAGATTCGTCGACGAGGAATTTATTTTGATAAGGAGTGATGAAAAGGTCTAACTTGTTATTGTGCCAACCTATTGAGCTAACCATTTCAATAAGATTGAGACGATTGGAGTTAGCGGCTTTGAATTTTTCAAGATATTTAATGATGTCTTTAGCAGTGTTGCTGTTGATGTCCACGCCGAATTTACGAAGGATAATTAATTTTCTAGCGTCGTAAACAATATCATCGTCGAAAATCGGAGAAATGATCCATTTACCTTTGACTTTGCAAGCAAGCTGAGTTTTGTAAGTTTTGTCGTCAATGTTATTAAATTCATTAGAAATAAAAATAGCGGCGTGAGAAACTTGAATTTCAACGCCGTCAATTAATTCAAAAACGCCATTATCGTCGACTCTATAGCCTGGCGGAATGATAAAGTCAGATAATTTATCGGGGTTATTTTTGAAGAATTTTTTAGCAGAGTTATCAGCATTGAGTTGTAACTTCATCTGCTGAATTTTAGTTTTGAATGTTTTAATGATCGTGAGATACTTTTTAATTTCGGAGTTAATGTCAGTGAGATTAAGCCCAGCATCTTTTGAATTAGCTTTAAAATTAGCAAAAGTGATAGGATCAGAGGCTTTACAAATTGCAGCGGAGATAAGAGCCTCAGCACAAAGCACAGAATTGATATTGTAATCTTCAATAGAATGAAGAAAATCAGAGGCAATCACTTCAGAATCAGCAATTTGTTTTTCAATAATATCAAAAAAGTTGTTTTCACCGATTTGCAATTCAGAATCAGAAATATTAATACTTTCTTGATTAATCGGCGATTCAAAATTACAAAACGTTGAAAAGTTATCAATTTTGTTTTGCAAAGAAGATTTTAAAAAATCAGAATCGTTTTGAAGCATAGCATTCGCGTCCTTATATTCGCCAAAAATATCATTGACAACGATCGAAGGGATATTTAAAGCCTTGAGTTGATCGTGAATCCAGTAAGCAGCGTCAAAGCCTGGTTGATCGTTGTCAAGAGCGATGATAACAAAATTAGGTTTGGAGTTAAGATCGGCGATGGCTTGAATGAATTTCTTTTTACAGCCAACGCCGCCAAGTCCGACAACATTATGAAAGCCAACTTGATAAGTAGAAGCCGCGTCGAGTTCACCTTCATTGAGAATAATAAAATCAGAATTGAGAGCAGAAGGATTGAAAAGAGCACGCCCGCCAACAGCAATAGATTTAAATTTACCGTCGCCATTGATAAGACGAGCAACATAATGGTGAATGCCGTCACCGGTAGGAATGATTAATCTATCAGCAGGAAATTTACCAACGTCGGGATGAGTCCAATTTTGACAAAAGCCGAAATTGAAATGAGTGACGGTGTCAAGAGAAAAGCCGCGACGTTTCCAGTAGTCAGTTTTGGAAATATCAGCGGCGAATTTAATAAACTCGGAAGAATGATCAATGAGTAATTTTTTAGCAGTAGGCGGCGGAGTGATAGGAGTGCGTTTAATATTAGTCGAAAGGTCAAAATTTTTAGAAATAATTGAAGTGGAAGTTAAAAAATGTTTATTAGTCGAAAAGTCAGGATTTTCAAAAATAATTGATTTTGAAGTCAAAAAATCTGAATTATTTTGACTATTTGACAAAACGGATTTAATTGACTTGGAAGTTAAATTTTCACCATATTTTTGACCATTTGATGAAGTAGGTTTAATGAGACCGCACCATTGAAAAATTTCGTCAAAGGTTTCTTTAGATACGGAAGAATGATTAAGAGCGGCGTGCAACTCGAAGATGTCATAACCTTTATCGTTGCAACCGGCAAAGCAGAAAACACGTTGAGAATCAGCATAATAAGCCATAGAAGCGGTGTTATCAGCGTGAAAAGGACAAGTGAAAAGCTGATCAAGTTTAGTGATGCCGAGAACTTCAGTGAGATAGTTCGGCAAGAATTGACGGGCTTCATCAGCTAATTTTTTGCGTTCGTCAATCCAAACATTATTAAGCATAAATAAAAAATACCTCCTCTATTGACAAGGCGGAGGCATTATGTTATATTGAATTTAATCAATAAGAAACTAAAGCTCTCCGCCGAGCCGTTTATAATTTTTACTTTCATTCTTATTGTACACGTAGGAGCGGAAGGTGTCAATAAGAAAATAAGAAGTCGAATTGATGATTCGGCTTTTTATTTTGCGTTCTTATGTGTACTATTCCAGTTGTTAATGAAGTCGTCAAGATCGTTATTATTCTTGTGAATAATGTCGTTCCATTTGTGCCAAGCCCAGCCTTTAGGATTTTTGATGTTGAAACTAGGATCAGAAGCGGCAGTTGAAGCAATGGCGAGGCAATCTTCAAAAGAGTTGACGTGCTGAAGAGTTTGAACCAAAGCCCAGTAGGACTTGTAATTCTTTTTAATGGCAATGTTGTTGAAATGGAAGAAAGTTTGAATGATAGGAAGGGAAGTAACGATGCAATTATCAGCACGAGAATTAGAATAATCTTTTTTAGAATCGGAAAACAGAATAAGTTTACCGTCTTTTTGGTTGTAATCTTGGAAAGGGAATTTAAAACCGCAAGCCGGACAAGTACGAAAAGCAGCATGAACGACGGCGTGGCAATTTGGACAAGTTTTAAGAGGAGCTTTGCCGTTGTCGTGAATTTCGTTAGGTAAAAGAGACCAGTGTCGATCTTGATCGGGTAAGCCGAACCGTTTAACGTTTTCGACGTGATCAATAATGATAGCAACTTTATTCTTATTCGCAGGATTCGGACGCATACAGCGCATAGACTGTTGAATGAATAATGTTAATGATTGAGTAGGACGAGCAAGAATAACGCAGTCGCAATTTGGAACGTCAAAACCTTCACC
>JAFUZV010000032.1 GCA_017476425.1 Selenomonadaceae bacterium | reverse complement strand
TGTTGCTATTGATACGGCGGTTTCCGGCGCAGTTGGTTATGGTGCAGGCGTTGTTAGTACAGGTGTTAGAATGGCAGGCACTGCACTTGGAAGAACAGCGGCAGGTGCGGCGATCTCATCAGCAGCAGGAACAGTTGGAACGGCGATCGGCAGTACAGCAGTCGGCAGTGCAGTTGTAAGCGGTGCATCTGCTATCACCGGCGCAGCGGCGGCAACTTCAGCGGCGATTGGTGGCGCAGCGGCAAGTGCAACAGCTGCCGGACTTGGTGCAGTTGGGCTTGCAGGTACAGCCGTTGGTGCAGCAGCGATCGCAGCAGCTCCGGTTGTTGCAGTCGGTGCAGTTATCGGCGGAGCATTCTCACTTCTTGGCAGTATTTTTGGCGACGATTAAAACTTTTTATTGTGAAGGTGTTTTTATGTCTGCAGACTTAAAAAAATTAGTCGAAATGGTAGAAATTTTTGAAGTTGTCTTTGGACATTGCAACGTTTGGAATATTTTTGACAATAACGGTAGAATTTTGAATGAAGAACTTAGCAATGCAAAAAAAAGAATGTTTTTGAAAATGGTTTGCAACGGTGAATATGAGGAACAAGATTTAATTCACCTTTGTGCTGATGAAGATTTTACAGCCGGCTGGGCTTTAACTAAAGATTCTTTCTGCGTTGGTGGTGACATTTCTCTAATTCAAGTTGCAGAGAATAAACAAAATTTCTCAAAATTTAAAATCAACTATTCTGATATTGAAGATGCAGAGTATTATAAAATCGAATCTAATAGTAATGATCTTTTTTCTCAAAATTCTTTTTTTGATGACATAATATCTTCTTCTGATCTTTTTTCAAATAAAATAATAACTTCTCACGAAATTTTAATTAGTGATTTTGATGGATATGTTTGGCAAGTCTTAAGAAAATTTACTGATTCTGATCAATTTGAAAGTTATTCACCGAATGATTGGGATGAAGTTGGAGAAAAAATTTTTGATGATGGTACTCGTTCAGCTTTCGGAATGAAAATTTTAGACGGTGGAGAGTACAGAGAACCTATTATCGAAAGAAAAATTAAATTTCCAAGTGATAAAGATAAAATTCTTAGTGATAATTTTAAAGCTAAGATCGTTAAATTTTTGAATTTCGTCAAGAGTTAATTAAAAAGTGCTTATAAATAAATGTACAATGAAATAAAAAGTCTCCTTGTGTAGAAAAAACTACATAAGGAGTTTTTTTATGCCAAAAGTTACTTGACTTGAAATTATTCTGGCGCAGTACGTGAAAGCCGAAGTCGACCAACACTATCATAAACGATATAAGGTGAACAGTTTGAAGAATTTTTTATCAAGTTTAAATGTCCACTTTTACTACCAAAAAAATTTGGAATGCCTTCACTACTGAAAGTCATAAGTCCTATCTTGTTAAAAGAAAAATTTTTTACTAATTTATTTTCTCTCAATAAATTGTTGTTATTTCTTAAAACTGTTCCAAAATATTTATTACTGCTACGAGCGTAAAAAATTCCACAAGGTTTATTGTAAGTATAAAAAATTTCTTTATAGTCCCTATTGAAAACAGAAATTTTATTAGCGGCTTGAACATATCGCAGATCAGCATAAATATTTTTAATAACGTAATTTGAATAAACAACTTGAAATGAATTGCTAATATTCGGCAATACGATTTTAGCAAGCACAGCGATAACTCCGATCAAAAATATTACTTCGATCATTGCATAGCCGCTTTCATTATTAAAAAATTTTTTTCTCATAGCATTAATTTATGATGTAGTTGTTGAAGTATCTTTTTTCTTGCCGATTTTATCAACCGTATAATCTTTTACGTTTGCTCTCATTTCTTTAGTGGTTGAATCTTCTTTAATAGAATATTCGCTTGTCGTACCTTCTAACGTTACAGGCTCATCTTGTGTATTAATATAAATTTTTCCTTTTGGTGGAGCAAGTGAATCAATATCTTGTACGTAAGTTGAAAGTTGATCTTTGCTTGTCGGAGCAATTCCATTATCCATTTGATAAAGTCCAATAGCAGTATCAAGAGTCGAAAGATCAGCCTGTACCTTTGCAGTATTCGCTGAAGTCGTCATTGCTGTGAATCTCGGAATTGCAACCGCTGATAAAATTCCCAAAACCGTTATCATCAAAATGACTTCTAATGTTGCAAAACCTCTTTCATTCAATCGTCCGAACAAGATCAAAACCTCCAAGCTCAAAAAATTTTTTAATAATATACCACAATTTCAAATTGCAGTAAAGATTTTTTGATCGATGAGTGCAAGCAGGATACTTAATTTAAATAACGAATAAGACAAAAAATTTTATTCTCATTCACTTAGAAAGGATTTTTAAAAAATATGGACATAGTGCCGATATTACTTCAAATATCTTTAGTCGCATTTCTGATCTTTATGAATGGATTTTTTGTCGCGGCTGAATTTTGTTGCGTTAAAATGAGATCGTCGCGACTTGAAACTTTAATTCAAGAAGGCAATAAGCGTGCAGTTTATGCAAAAAAATTGACTGATGAACTCGACGAGGCTTTATCAGTTACACAACTTGGAATAACTTTAGCATCGCTTGGTTTAGGCTGGGTCGGTGAACCATTCGTTGCAGAATTAATTTTACCATTAACACGATCCGCCGGACTCAATGATACTTTAGGTCATACAATCGCTTTAGCATTAGCGTTTACGCTCATAACTTCATTTCATATAATTTTAGGTGAACTTACACCGAAATCAATGGCGATCGCAAATACTGAAAAAATTTTGTTGACGATCGCATTACCAATGTTGATATTTTGGAAAATTTTTTATCCATTCGTCTGGTTACTCAATCATACTGCTAACTTTGTCGCTCATCATTTAGGGCTTGCACCGAGTGGTGAAAGTGAAGTTGCTCATAATCCCGAAGAAATTCGTTTGCTAATGGAAGAAAGTCACAAGCAAGGTTTAGTTGACGACACCGAAATTGATTTTGTCGATAACGTTTTTGATTTCACTGAATTACACGTCCGTGAAATTATGGTGCCACGAACTGATATGATCTGTATTTATCTCAATAAGCCTTATGAAGAGAATATCAAAACAATGCTTGAAGAACAAATGACACGCTATCCGATCTGTGTTGAAGATAAAGATCATATTATAGGTTTTCTTCACGTTAAGGATTTAATGAATTCAATAGTCAGTGGTCACAAAGTCAGCTTTAGACATCTTGCAAGAAAAGTTTTCGTTGTGCCGGAAAGTATGGACGTTAGTGTTTTATTGAAGACAATGCAGAAGAATCGATCACAACTTGCGATCGTCGTTGATGAATATGGCGGAACTGCCGGAATGGTTACGATCGAAGATATAATTGAAGAGATCGTTGGTGAGATACAAGACGAATTTGATGAAGAACGTCCGACAGCTGAACAACGTGGTGAAAATATTTATTCGATTGATGCTAAAATGTTGCTTGAAGACGTTGAGGATATTTTAGATATTAAGATCGAAGATGAAGACGTTGACACAATCGGCGGCTGGCTTTATGCACAACTCGGCGGTGAGCCTCACGTTGGTCAACAATCTTCTTATGAAGGAAATATTTTTAGCGTTGAGGAAGTCGACGGCTTGAGAATTACTCGTGTACTCGTACAACTTGCAAAGAATTATAAAAAAACTTCAGAAGAAATTGAAAACGATTGAATTAAAAAACCTTCTACGATTCATTGATCATAGAAGGCTTTTTTTGTTTGAAATATTTATTTACAATCTAAAGTTTACAAAATTATTTACCAGCAACCGCGACCATTTCTATAGCAACCGCCGCCATTATAGCAACCGCCAGAAGAATCATCATCAGCACAATTTTGATTATAGCAGTAGCCGCCACGACAGCAATAATTTTGATTGTCGCTTTGTTCTGCTTCAGTGATCGAAAAAGTTCCGATTGAAATCAAAGCCACCATTAATGCAACGCCAATTTTCTTAAGCATAAAAATCACCTCTGAAAAATTTTGCATTCTACATTCTTAATTCTACATTAAATAACTGGTGCGGCTGAAGGGACTTGAACCCTTACGATCGAAATCACCGGATCCTAAGTCCGGCGCGTCTGCCAATTCCGCCACAGCCGCAATAAAAAATTTTTGATAATTATTACACTTTTAATATAACTTTGTCAATATATTTAGATTAAATTTGTTTGTATTCATTATTTCAAAACTTTTTTGCAGGCGTTGATTTTTGAATACATTGACATAAAAAAGATTTTGTTATATCATAGTCAAAATTAATTTTAAAAAAATTTTTTCAGCAAAGGAGATTTTAAAAGTATGGCGCAAATCGATTTAACGAAATACGGCATCACTGGCACGACAGAAGTTTTTTACAATCCAACTTATGAAGTGCTCTTCAATCACGAAATGGATCCTTCACTCACCGGCTTTGATAAAGGCGTTGAGACGGAACTCGGAGCGATCAACGTTATGACCGGTGAATTTACCGGACGTTCACCTAAAGATAAATTCATCGTTATGGACGAAACTTCAAAAGATACAATTTGGTGGACTTCTGAAGAATACAAGAATGACAACAAGCCGGTATCAAAAGAGACTTGGGCAGCACTTAAAGACCTCGCAATTAAAGAACTTTCTAACAAGAAACTTTACGTTGTCGATGGTTTCTGCGGCACTCACAAAGATACTCGTATGAAAATCCGTTTTATTATGGAAGTTGCTTGGCAGGCTCATTTTGTAACGAATATGTTCATTCGTCCAAAGACTCAAGAAGAATTTGATCAAGAGCCTGATTTTGTCGTTTACAATGCTTCAAAGGCAAAAGTTGAAAACTTCAAAGAACTCGGACTTAATTCAACAACAGCTGTTGTCTTTAACGTTACAAGCAAAGAGCAAGTTATTATTAATACTTGGTATGGCGGCGAAATGAAAAAAGGTATGTTCTCAATGATGAATTACTTCTTGCCGCTTAAGGGTATTGCTGCTATGCACTGCTCCGCTAATACTGATATGAATGGTGAAAATACTGCGATCTTCTTCGGTCTTAGTGGTACAGGTAAGACGACACTTTCAACTGATCCGAAGAGACTTTTAATCGGTGATGATGAGCATGGCTGGGACGATCAAGGCGTTTTCAATTTTGAAGGCGGTTGCTATGCTAAAGTTATCAATCTTGATCCTGTTGCTGAGCCGGACATTTACGGTGCGATCACTCGTGATGCACTTCTTGAAAATGTTACCGTTAATAAAGAAGGCAAGATCGATTTTGCTGATAAATCCGTTACTGAAAATACTCGTGTAAGTTATCCGATCTATCATATCAAAAAGATCGTTCGTCCGGATAGTCACGGTCCGGCGGCTAAGTCAGTTATTTTCTTGAGTGCTGATGCTTTTGGAGTTCTTCCGCCGGTTTCAATCTTGACACCTGAGCAAACAAAATATTATTTCTTGAGTGGATTCACTGCTAAACTTGCAGGTACTGAACGCGGTATTACTGAACCTACTCCGACATTCTCCGCTTGCTTCGGTCAAGCATTCCTTGAACTTCATCCAACAAAATATGCTGAAGAACTTGTTAAACGTATGGAACAAAGCGGCGCAAAGGCTTATCTTGTCAACACCGGCTGGAATGGTACAGGCAAGAGAATTTCAATTAAAGATACTCGTGGAATTATTGACGCGATTCTTGGCGGCGCAATTAAGAATGCACCAACGAAAAAAATTCCGATCTTCAATTTTGAAGTTCCAACTCAACTTGAAGGCGTTGCAACAAATATTCTTGATCCAAAAGATACTTATGCTGATCCTAACGAATGGACTAAGAAAGCTGAAGACCTTGCAAGCCGTTTCATTAAGAATTTCAAGAAGTACGAATATAACGAAGCAGGCAAGGCTCTTGTTCCTGCAGGACCGAAACTTTAATGCGGAATTAAGAATGCGGAATGCGGAATTGAAAATTAATAATTCCG
Source organism: Selenomonadaceae bacterium (assembly GCA_017476425.1). GTDB lineage: Bacteria > Bacillota > Negativicutes > Selenomonadales > Selenomonadaceae > Quinella. Next base: position 5,461 of record JAFUZV010000032.1, on the reverse strand, counting down.
AACTCCGAATTCCGAATTCCTAATTAAAAAAAGCCGCTGATCAGCGATTGATCGGACGGCTTAATTTTTTAGATCGTGGAGGAATTTATTTTAATGGAAACAAAAAATATTATTATCGTCGGAGTCGGCGGACAAGGATCACTTCTTGCAAGTAAAATTCTCGGTCATCTTCTGCTTAATGCCGGTTATGATGTTAAAGTTTCAGAAGTTCACGGAATGAGTCAACGCGGCGGCTCAGTTGTAACTTTCGTGAGATTCGGCGATAAAGTTTATTCACCTGTCGTTGATAAAGGTCAAGCTGATTTTATCGTGTCATTTGAAATTCTGGAAACAGCTCGCTGGTTATCTTATCTCAAACCTGACGGTCAAATTGTTACTAACACTCAACAGATCGATCCGATGCCTGTTATCACCGGCGTAGCAACTTATCCTGAAAATTTAGTTGAGAAATTGAAAGCTAAAGTTTCAAAAGTTGATGCAATGGATTGTCTTACACTTGCAAAAGAAGCCGGTTCAGTCAAAGCTGTTAATATCGTTCTTCTTGGTCGTCTCTCAAAATATTTCGATCTTGACGATCAAGCCTGGCAAGAATCATTGATCGCTAATGTTCCGAAAAAATTTTTAGAACTCAACAAAAAAGCCTTTGAACTCGGAAAAAATTTTCAATGATTTAATAGAAGACGCTCCGCATTTTCACCTAAAATTTTATTTTTATCTTCAGTGCTTAAATTTAAATCTTCGATAAATTTTTTACTCTCAAGCTGATCGCTCCACGGGCTATCAGTTCCAAATAATATTTGCTCGACACCAAAAGTTTTAATCATTTTGATGAACTGATCGGCGTTGAGCATTTTTAATTCTTCGTCATTCCACTTGCAACCTTGACGCGGTTTAATTAATCCTGTTGAAAAAGCAGTATCGACGAAAATTTTTTTATCAGCAAGAATTTCAGTTACTTCTTTCCATTGCCGCCAAGCTCCCATATGTGCAAGTACAAATTTAAAATTTCCGATCTTTTCAATAACATTTCTAGCCATTAACGGACTACTATGTTCAATACCCGGAAAACCTATATCAAGCCCAGAATGAGTTATAACGATCAGATCAAGTTGTGCGGCTTGATCGAAAATTTTTAAATATCTCACGTCGTCAAGATCAACGCCTTGATAAACCGGGTGAATTTTTATTCCTTTGAAACCAAGATTTTTAATTCTTTTGAGTTCAGAAATATAATTTTCGTAGTCCGGATGAATACAAGCGAATGAAATAATTTTTGATTCATAACGATCATTCAAAATTTTACTAGCATCATTAACTTTTGGAACTTGCTCCGGCTTAGTTGCAACCGGTAAGACGATCGACAGATCAATTTCAGCCTTATTCATTGAATTTAAAAGTTCGTCAACAGTTCCATTAGTAAAGGCTTTACTGCGACTCTTTTGACTCAAATTATCAATGACTTTTGCCGCCATTTTATTTGGAAAAGTATGAGTATGAAAATCAATTAACATAATACCACCTGTTTTGAAAAAATTTTTTATTCCATTGTAATTTTACATATATTCTTTAGCTTTGCAACAATTTTAATTTATTCGTTAATTATTATATTAAGGATCATTGACAAAAAAATAACAATTTGTATAATAACTTTGAGGTGATAAAATGTCTTTTGAAATTATTAATGGTGATATTACTAAAATGTCTGTTGATGCGATTGTCAATGCGGCAAATACTCAACTTCTTGCCGGTGGTGGAGTTTGTGGTGCGATTTTCAGAGTAGCAGGAGTTAAAGAACTTCAAGCCGCTTGCAATAAACTTGCTCCGATCAAAACTGGTGAAGCGGTAGCAACTCCGGCATTCAATCTTAACGCAAAAATTATAATTCATACGCCTGGACCTGTTTGGCAAGGCGGTGATCAAAATGAATTTGAATTGCTAAAGAATTGTTACACGAACAGTTTAAAAATTGCCGTTGAAAATGATTGTAAGTCGATCGCTTTTCCATTGATCTCAAGTGGAATTTACGGCGTTCCAAGAAAAATTGCATTAGATGCTGCAAAGAATGCAATTGAAAATTTTTTGAAGACTTCAAATTTAAGTGTCTATCTTGTGCTACTCAGTTGAAATATTTTGCACTTATTTTTAACTTACTAAAAATTTTTCAAAAAACGCTTGACAAATTCCTAAAAAAGATTTATACTACGTCTTGTCAGTCGACGGGCGGACTAAAAAATTTCAGGCGATTGACTTTTAAGATTGAAAATTTAGAAATGCGGAAATAGCTCAGTTGGTAGAGCACAACCTTGCCAAGGTTGGGGTCGCGAGTTCGAGTCTCGTTTTCCGCTCCATCTTTTGAAATTTATTAGGATATGGACCTATAGCTCAGTTGGTTAGAGCAACCGGCTCATAACCGGTCGGTCCTAGGTTCAAGTCCTAGTGGGTCCACCATTGTATAATTAAGAAATGCGGAAATAGCTCAGTTGGTAGAGCACAACCTTGCCAAGGTTGGGGTCGCGAGTTCGAGTCTCGTTTTCCGCTCCACTTTATGGCCTTGTAGCTCAGCTGGATTAGAGTGTTTGACTACGAATCAAAAGGTCGGGGGTTCGATTCCCTCCAAGGTCACCATTTAGTACAGTTCGGGCAAGGACTGTTGCAGTAGTCATCGTAAGTCTTCAGCTTTGAAGCAAGTGGCGTTGATAGCAGGATCGTCAAAGTAATACGACGAGTTTATCAAAGTCCGTCGCCTTTATGTATTATTCATATGTCATATCCTTTTTTGGTAGGCAAAGGCGGCAGTGGTTGAATATAAAACCTCAACCACTTATATGGGTAGGTAGCGAAGTGGCTAAACGCTGCGGACTGTAAATCCGCTCCCTCTGGGTTCGGTGGTTCGAATCCACCCCTGCCCACCATTTTAAAAGTAAGAAACGTCATCGGAAGGTGGCGTTTTTTCGTTAAGGTGATAAGATGAGACAAATCAAAATTAAAATGATCTCTCAACAGATCGAAATTAACGGTGATGAAGCTAAACATTTAATTTATAGCTTAAGATCGAAAGTCGGAGAAAAAATTTCAGTCGTTGATGAAAATAATCAACGTGCATTGATTGAACTTGTTGACTTCAGCAAAGATAAAATTATCGGTCGATTAATAGAATACTTGCCGCAAAAAAAATCAGACTCAATAACTTTAGCCGTTGCAATTCCAAAACGTGGACTTGATGAGATTGTCAGGCAAGCAACAGAGATCGGAGTTTTAGCAATTCAACCTTTACTGACTGATCGGACGGTTGCAAAACCTTCAACAGCAAAGCAGGAACGTTGGCAACGAATCGCAAAAGAGGCAGCTGAACAAAGCGGAGCATTTGAACCGACAATAAAAAATTTGATCTCGTTGAATGAATTTTTAAATCAATCAAAAGGACAATTAATTTTATGCAGTGAGATCGAACAGGAAAATTTTTTAAATAAAATAAATTTAGCTGAAGAAGTGACGATATTGATCGGTTGTGAAGGCGGCTTTTCAGAAAGAGAATTTGAAATGCTTAAAAATTCTGGTGCATTGAGTATCAGTCTTGGTGAAAATATTTTGCGTGTTGATACAGCAGCGATCGTTGCCTTATCGACGATTAAATTTATCAAAAAATTTGTTGATTAGAAAAAATTTCAGATTAAATTTGAACATAATAAAACCTTCTAATGTAGTTTTCATAAGCTACAAAAGAAGGCTTTTTTTATGTCGAAAATTTTTAAATCAACCTTTAACATAATTTATTGGTGCTAGCTTCACCAACAAAGTTTTAATTCCAACGCCATCATCTAAAAATTTGATTTTTAATTCAGTATCTTCACCATAACCGCTGACTTTAAGAACAATTCCATCACCAAATTTTTTGTGATTGACTTTATCGCCGATTTTCCATTCACGCAATAAATTTTTCGTCCTTGAATCATCGTTTGACTTCTTCTTTGATCTAATCGCCGCTTGAATACTCAATACATTAGCTTTTGCTTTCTTCTTCGGATCAATTTTCGTGACAGAATCTAAATTTTTATTCTTGTTGACTTTCAAGTGCACAAATACCGGCTTAGCTCTCGAAGGTACATTGCTTTGTTTGTAAATGTCAAGATAATCAATCGGAATTTCATCAAGAAATCTGGATTTGAAAGCACTTTTGCTATCACCGCCGTAACTTGATCGACTTGCTGCAAATGTGATATAAAGTTTTTTCTGCGCACGAGTTATTGCAACGTAACAAGCCCGGCGTTCTTCTTCAAGTTGCCTTTCATCAGATAGCGATCTTACGTGCGGAAATAATCCTTCTTCCATACCTGTTATAAAGACGATCGGAAATTCTAAGCCTTTTGCTGAATGAACTGTCATTAATGATACACGATCTTCACCGTTATTAATTACGTCAAGATCAGAGATCAATGAAACGTGATTCAAAAATCCTTCAAGTGACGAATCATCACCGCTTTGATTTACATATTCTTTTGCAACATTAATAAATTCGCCTAAGTTTTCAAGTCTCGCTTCATCTTCCGGACGCATTTCAGTTTTCAATTCGTTAAAATATCCTGAGTCTTCAAGAATTTTCGTTATAAATTCATCAACCGGCTGATCATTTTTTATATTCATACAATACAAAATAAATTTCGTAAATTCTCTAAGGCTTGCCTTCGCTTTCGGAAAAATTTTTATTTGATTCAACAGCCAATCATTTGAAATAACTTCAAAAATCGAAACTTCGTGGCTGTCAGCAAATTCTTGAAGTTTAGCAACAGTACTTAAGCCGATACCACGTCGAGGAACATTAATTATTCTTTTGAAACTCATATTATCTTTAGGATTTGAGATCAACCGCAAGTAAGCAAGAATATTTTTAATTTCAAGTCGATCGTAGAACTTGAGACCGCCAACGATCACATAAGGAATACCGGCTTTCAAAAATGCTTCTTCAAGTAAACGAGATTGTGCATTGATACGATAGAGCAGCGCAATATCATTATAAGTAAATCCTTCACTTGAAAGGTTTTGAATTTCATCAGCGATTTTCTCCGCCTCATAAAATCCCGTCATTGTTTCGTAAACTGTTATCTTTTCACCGTCATCATTTTCAGTCCAAAGATTTTTAGGTTTACGATATAAATTATTTTGAATAACAGCATTCGCCGCGTCGAGGATCATTTTTGTCGATCTATAATTTTGTTCAAGTTTAATAACCGTCGCATTAGGATAATCCTGTTCAAAGCTCATAATATTTCTCATATCAGCTCCACGCCAGCCATAGATCGATTGATCAGCATCACCAACAACACAGACATTTTGATATTTCGCTGCTAACATTTTCATCAATTTATATTGTGCTACATTCGTGTCTTGATATTCATCAACCAAAATATATTTAAATTTCTCTTGATACTTTTCTAAAACTTCTTTATTAGTTGCAAACAAATTG
>JAFUZV010000219.1 GCA_017476425.1 Selenomonadaceae bacterium | reverse complement strand
GATAGAATTTTTCAATTAGGTGATGAAACTGCTTATTCTCTTATGACTCCACGAACTCAAATTGTCTGGCTTGATATTAATGATCCGATTGATCACAATTTAAAAATTATTGCCGATCATAAAAATGAAATTTTGCCCGTCGGTAATGGCAGTCTTGACGAATGTCGCGGCATTCTTTATACAAAAGATTTGCTTGATTTCGCTTTGACTAAGAAATTGAAAGAAATTGATCTTACAACGCTTTTGAAAAAACCGATTTACGTTCCACGAACTATGGACGCATTCAGACTTCTTGAAAAATTTAGAAGTGCCGGAGTACACGCCGCAATGATTCTTGATGAATATGGCGGAGTTGTTGGATTTATTACGCTTAACGATCTTTTAACTGAAATTGTTGGTGACGATTCAAACACTGACACCGAATCGACGCAATTTTTGATGATCAACAAGGATACTTATTTTGTTGACGGACTTTTTGAGATTGACGATTTCAAAAAAAGATTTGATATTGAAGAAATGCCGAATGAAGAAGAAGATCATTTTCAAACGCTTGGCGGTTTTCTGATTTCATATTTAGGAAAAATTCCGATCGTCGGCGATAATTGCGAATGGAACGGCTTGAAATTTGAAATTCTAAATATGGATCGTGCTAGAATTGATAAAGTTAGAATTACAAAATTGTAATATTTTTGATACTGAAATGTGTCATTTGTGATACTAAAATGTATAATTTGAGATACCAAAATGTATAATGTGTGATACCAAAATGTATAATGTATGATACCAAAATGTATAATGTATGATACTAAATTGCAAAGGTTGTTGATGAATGAAAAAATTTGCCTGCATAAAAAAAATTGCTACATATTTGCCTGAAGCTATTGAACTGAATGAAAATCTCGGCGATGAAAGATTTATTTCAAAGCTCGGTATCAAAGAGAGACATTTAGCCTCAAATGAAGAATCAGCCGGCGATCTTGCCTTCAAAGCCGCTGAAAATCTTTTCGCCGATCAAAAAATCGATCGTAATGAAATTGATTTTATTATTCTCTGCACTCAACACCCAGATTATTCAATGCCAACGACTGCTTGTCAACTTCAAGATCGGTTGAATCTCAATAAAAATATTGGTGCGCTTGATTATAATTTAGGCTGTTCCGGCTATGTTTATGGTCTTGCACTCGTTAAAGGCTTGATTGAAACGAATCTTGCTAAAAATGTCCTTCTGCTGACTTCAAGTATTTACAATAAGTATATCAACGTTAATGATCGTGCAATTCGTCCACTTTTCGGTGACGGCGCAACGGCTACTTTGATCACCGCTGTCGAAAGTGATCAGCCTTTCATTGATCATTTTATCTTCGGCACTGACGGATCAAGATTTGAAAATATTTACATTCCTGTCGGCGGCAGTCGAAATCAGCCGCGTTATAATCCGGAAATTTTAGAGACTGACGATCAAGGCAATAAACGATCAAATTATGAAGTTCATATGGACGGCGCAGCAGTTACTTATTTCACTTTGCGAACTGTTCCTAAAATCGTTGACGAAGTTTTAAAAAAATCTGATCTCAAGCGTGAAGAAATTGATTATTACATTTTTCATCAAGCCAACAAATTTGTTATGGAGCACGTTCAAAAAAAATGTGGACTTGAAAATTTGAATTTTTACAATGATATTGAAGACATCGGCAACACTGTTTCCGGGACTTTACCTTTCGGAATTATCAAGACAATTAAAAAAATCTCGCCGCAAAATTTACGACGAGTTATGTTAGCAGGTTTCGGCGTTGGACTTTCGTGGTCCGGTTGCCTTGTAGATCTGAGTTTAATCGATAATTAATTTTGATCTCATAATTTTTCAGCGGAAATTATAAAAATTGGATTGAGAGCCTTCGACATATCGTAATGACCGATTTGTTGAAGGCGATTTATTTGCACTTGAATTGCGTCATATTTATAATTTGAATGATTTTTGAAATAATCGACGGCATCATTAAGCGTTTGAATTGTGATAGCATTAATGACAATTCGTCCGCCAGCTTTCAACCGTTTGTCGATCGTTTCAAGAATATTTTTCAAAAATCCGCCACTTCCGCCGATCAAAACGACATCAACATTTTTAATTGCTGATAAACTCTTCGGAGCCTCTGCATTTATAATAATTATGTTGTTTACTGAAAATTTTTCTGCATTTTGTTCAATAAGATCGACTGCGTCAGGATTTTTTTCGATAGCAAAAACTTGACGGGCAATTTTCGCCGCTTCAATCGAAAGTGATCCGGTTCCTGCGCCAATATCAATAACGGTATCGCCGGGCTTAATTTTTGCCTTCGCAATCGTCAAAATTCTGATCTCTTGCTTCGTCATAGGAACGTCACCGCGAATAAATTCGTCGTCGTTAATTCCAATCATCATAAAAATCACCTGCAATTATCCGACAAGCTCATAACCTGCGTCCGTGATCACTTTTTTAAACTCTTCAATAGGAATTTCGTGATCCATTGTGACTTCAGCATTATTTTTTTCAAGACTGACGACAACATTTGTAACGCCGTCCATTTTCGATAAAGCGTCGTTGACGTGTTTAACACAATGCTTGCACATCATTCCATCAATTTTCAATTCTTTTGTCATATTTTTAGCCTCCAAAAAATTATTTTGATTTTTTATAGAAATATGATTTATATTTGAATCGACTTCAAAATTTGAAATCGTTTCATTTTCAGAGTGTTTAACTTTGAAAAATCTCAAGCGAAGAGCATTCAACACAACGCAGACGCTTGACAGACTCATAGCCGCTGCGCCGATCATAGGTGAGAGTTTTAAACCGAAACTTGTATAAAATACACCTGCGGCGAGTGGAATGCAAACGATATTATAAAAAAATGCCCAAAAAAGATTTTGTTTGATATTTTTCAAGACTGATCGACCTAATTTAATTGCACTGACTGCATCAAGAAGATCATTTTTGATCAAAATTGCGTCCGCTGATTCGATCGCAATATCAGTACCTGCACCGATCGCAATTCCGAGATCAGATTTTGCAAGTGCCGGCGCGTCATTTATTCCATCACCGATCATTGCGACTTTGTGTCCTTGCGATTGAAGTTTTGAAATTTCCTGTTCCTTATTCTCCGGCAGGACGTTAGCAATAATTTTTTTGATCCCTAAACGATTTGCGATCGATTTCGCTGTTCGTTCATTGTCACCAGTCAACATTATAACATTTATATTGAGATTTTGAAATTCTTCGATCGCTTCTTTGCTTGTTGACTTCTCAACGTCAGCAACGGCAATTATTCCGAGAATTTTTTTATCGCTTGCAAAGATCAAAGGCGTTTTGCCTTCATCAGCAAGTTTATCAATCGTCGGCTTGATCGCTGAGAGATCAATTTTGAGATCAGAAAAAAATTTTTCATTTCCGGCGAAATATTTTTTATTATCGTGATCAGCTTTAACACCTTTACCGAAAATCGCACTGAAATTTTTCATCGGTAAAGGTGAAATTTTTTTGTCCTTAGCAAAATTTATAATTGCCTCTGCTAATGGATGCTCACTGCCTGATTCTAAACCGTAAGCAATTTTCAAAAAATCTTCAGCGTTATCATCATTCGCAACGAAAATATTTGTAACTTTTGGTTTACCGATCGTTAAAGTCCCTGTTTTATCAAGAACAACTGTATCAATCGAATGAGCCGTTTCAAGTGCCTCACCGCTTTTGATCAAAATTCCATTTTCTGCACCTTTACCGGTTCCGACCATAATTGCAACCGGCGTTGCTAAACCTAAAGCACAAGGACAACTGATCACTAAAATCGAAATTGCGATCGAAAAAGCAAATTCGATCGTTGCGCCATTCAAAATCCATAAAAAACCGGCGATTAAAGAGATCAAAATGACTGCAGGGACGAAAATTCCAGCGATTTTGTCAGCAAGTTTAGCGATCGGAGCTTTCGATGCTGAAGCCTCTTCAACAAGTTCAATAATTTTGCTGATTGTCGTATCGCCGCCGACTTTTTCCGCTTTAAAACGAATTACGCCATTAATATTCATCGTTCCGCTTGTAACTTGATCGCCGATCGTCTTGCTAATCGGAATTGATTCGCCGGTTATCGTCGATTCGTCAATATTCGTTGCACCGTCGATAATTACACCGTCAGCGGCGATTGATTCACCGGGCTTAACGATAATTTCATCACCAACGACTAAATTTTTAGCGTCGATTGTAATTTCTGATCCATTTTTAATAATTGTTGCTTGTTTCGGAGCAAGTTTTAAAAGTTTTTCGACAGCTTGAGAAGTTTTACCTTTTGCACGAGATTCTAAAAATTTTCCGACGGTGATCAAAGTAACGATCATTCCTGCTGATTCAAAATATAAATTTCGGCTGTACTCTTCAACAATCAATAATTCGCCGTGACCAAGACCATAACCGATCCGAAATAATGCAAAAACTCCGAATGCCGCCGCTGACATTGATCCGAGACCGACTAAAGTATCCATATTCGGCGATCCTTGCAAAAGTGTTTTAAATCCATTGATATAATATTTTCTGTTGAGATACATAATCGGCAAAATCAATAAAAATTGTGAGAAAGCAAACGTTATTGAATTTTCCAAGCCGTCAAAAATTTCGATCGATAAGCCGAACATTGAATGCATTGCAATGATCATTGTTGGAATTAAAAAGAAGATCGACCATTTTAAACGAAATTTCATATTTTCGATCTCATTTTCAATCGTTGATTCTGATCGATTTTCATTCTGCATTCTAAATTCTTCATTCTTAATTGCACAACCGTAGCCTGCATTAACAACAGCATTAATAATTTGATCGGAGCTGATCGATCCGTCATTCTTGACTTGCATTGAATTTGTTAAAAGATTTACGCTGACATTTTCACTGCCGACGAGTTTTGCGACAGATTTTTCAACTCTTGCACTGCAAGCCGAGCAAGTCATACCCGTTACGATATAATTTTCTTTCGTCATTAAAATCATCTCACTATTAAGAATTATTTTCAATTTTATTATATCACGGCTTTGAATACTCTGCACGAATAAAAATTTTTATAATTCTTCAATCGTCATTGCAAGAGTGATATAATCAAACAAATAGAAAGTGGTGATAAATTAAATGTATTCACTCAAAGAAATTTTTACAAATTCAAAATACGATTCAGCGATTTTTTCAGAAGATGAGATCAAAGCGATCGAAGAGAAAATTTTTTTAAAAAAGATTCGTGACAAAGAATATCCTTATATCAAATGTTTGAAACGTGATAAAGAAATTCGCTTGACACCAGAAGAGGCAGTCAGACAATTATATTTGTATCGACTGATTAACAGTTATGGTTATTCGACTGATCAAATTGCTGTTGAGCACGGCGTTAATTTTGGACGTGAAGTTAAACGAGCTGACATTGTGATTTTTGAGAAAGATCACCCGACGACTGAATATATTATTGTTGAACTCAAAAGACCTAAATTATCTGACGGCAAAGGACAATTAAAATCTTATTGCAATGCAACCGGCGCAACTATGGGCGTTTGGACGAATGGCGAAAAAATTTCATTCTATCAACGTAAAGCACCTAATTATTTTGAAGATATTCCGGACATTCCGAAAGTCAATCAGAAATTGAAAGATATTTTGACTGAACGCTGGACAATCGCCGATCTTGTCAAGCACGATAAATTGATCAATGAAGGCAAAACTTTAGCTGAATTGATCCTTGAAATGGAAGATGAAGTATTAGCAAATGCAGGCGTTGATGTTTTTGAAGAAGTTTTCAAATTGATTTATACAAAACTTTATGACGAAAGCGAGAGCGGCAAGGATAAAACTAGAGTGCTTGAATTTAGAAATTACGGCGATTCAGATGACGGTTTGAAAGAAACAATTCAAGATTTATTTAACGAGGCAAAAGACGAATGGTCCGGAATTTTTGAAAAAGATTCTAAAATTAAATTGACACCTTCACATTTAGCGATCTGCATCTCTTCATTGCAAGACGTTAAATTATTCAATTCAAATCTTGACGTTGTCGATGAGGCTTTTGAATATCTGATGAATAAATCACAAAAGGGTGAAAAAGGTCAATATTTCACGCCGAGATATGTAATTGATATGTGCGTCAAAATGTTAAATCCTAAAAAAAATGAGTCAATGATCGATACTGCCGCCGGATCTTGTGGTTTTCCTGTGCATACAATTTTTCACGTTTGGAAGTCAATTTTAAATGAACGAGGCACTAAAATAAGTCATTTATTCACAGCTGAGGATAAACCGCCGGAATGTAAAAAATTTGCAGAGAGAAAAATTTTTGCGATCGACTTCGACGAAAAAGCAGTTAGAGTTGCAAGGACTTTGAATTTGATCGCCGGTGATGGCAAAACTAATGTCTTATGGCTGAATACGCTTGATTATGAACGTTGGACTGAAGTTTTAGACGATGAAGATTGGAAAGATATTTATTATGACGGCTGGAAACGATTTAAAGAATTTCGCCGCGTCAAAAATAGTAATTGCGACTTCGATTTTGATATAGTGATGGCTAATCCGCCGTTTGCAGGTGACATTAAAGAAAGTAAAATTATTATGAAATATGATATCGCTAAAAAATCTGAGCAAAATTATCAATCAAAAATCGGACGTGATATTCTCTTCATTGAACGCAATTTGCAATTTCTCAAGCCCGGCGGAAGAATGGCTATAGTTTTGCCGCAAGGTCGATTCAACAATTCAAGTGATAAATATATTCGTGATTTTATCGCCGAACGCTGCAGAATTTTAGCCGTCGTCGGACTTCACGGAAATGTTTTCAAGCCTCACACCGGCACTAAGACGAGCGTTTTATTTGTGCAGAAATGGCACGATAAACTTTGTCCACGTCGTGAAGATTATCCTATATTTTTTGCGACTATGCAAAAGCCGTCAAAGGACAATTCAGGTGAAAAAATTTTTGTTACGAATGAAGACGGCACAAATAAACTTGACAGTCACGGACATTTGATTGTTGATCACGATTTATTTAATCATGAAAGTTTAACACAAGACGGAATAGCAGAGGCGTTTATTGAATTTGCGAAACGTGAAAAGTTAAGTTTTTTTGAGTCAAGCTCTTTCGATGAAGTGAAATATAAAAATTTGTTGGAAGAGCTGGAATGCACAGAAATTAAATTTTCAAGTCTTAATGAAGAAAATAGAATTGATCCTGAATATTATTCTAAAAAATTTCTATCGTTAGAAAATCACTTAGATAAATTGAATTGTTTAACTATAAATAATTTCGCTTATGTTACAGACGGTATTCACGAATCTATTGATTTTGATGACAATTCAAAAATAAATTTGATCTCTGCAAAAGCACCGAAAGAAAATTATTTTGATTTATCCGGCACAGGTTATATATCAAAAATTCAACACGAAAATAATTTGCGGACGATTTTGCAAGAAAACGATGTTATAATTTCTACAGTTGGTACAATCGGAAACTGTGCAGTCGTTAATAAAAAAATTTTACCTGCAAATTCTGATCGACACGTCGGAATAATTAGAATCAGAAAAAATTTTTATCCTAGATATTTATCGACATTCTTATTATCAAAATATGGCAGGTATCAAACGACAAGAAATATTACAGGCAATGTACAGCCGAATTTATTTATCTACAAAATTAAAGAAATTAAAGTGCCTCAGTTATCAAAAGATTTTCAGCAAAAAATTGAAAAAATGATCAGTGACGCTGAAAATTTAATAGATATAGCAGATGAATTATATCAATCCGCAGAAAAAATTTTAATTCATTCTCTCGGACTTGAAAACTTTTCACCGTCAACTCAAAACATCAGCATTAAATCTTTCAGCGATTCTTTCATTAAAAGCGGTAGACTTGACGCGGAATATTATCAAGCGAAGTATGAAGAATGTTTTGCATTGCTAAATAAATTTTCGACTACTTCAATTTCTCAAGAATATCAAATTTTCAAAAACAGTGGCACAAATTATTCTGATGGTATTAGCGATGTCGGAGTCATTAAAACGAAACAAATTAAAAATCAAGGCGTAAATATCAACGGCGTTGAAAGTTATTTTGATTATGCAACTTGTGTTGAGAATAAAAGTACATTTTTAGAAAATGGCGACGTAATATTTGCAACTATGGGCGTTGGTTCACTCGGTAAAGTTAGTCTATTTGAATACGACGGCGATAAAAAATTTGTTACTGATTCAACATTGAGAATTTATCGTACAAAGAAAAATTCAAAAATTCGTCCAGAAGTTTTATGTTTATTCTTACAAACGAAACTTGCACAAGAAATTATTTATCGTTATGTAGTTGGTAGCACAGGAATTATTAACATATATGATAACGATATGGAAAAAATTCCGATTCCAATTATTAATGAAGAAATTCAAGAAAAAATTTCTTCACAAATAAAAAAATCCTTCGCTCTCCGCCGCGAATCAGAAAAACTTCTTGAAGAAGCAAAAATTTTAGTTGAAAATGCCATTGAACACGGTGAAAAGTGATTGACAATTTTTTTTGAAATGATATAATTCACATAACAAAAGCGTCCTGCTGATAACAGAACGCTTTCGGGTGTTGTCGACAAGCGGTCGACCTCACAGTTTAGATCGGCTATGTGTCAATTAGGACACTAAGAATTTTTTTAGCCGTCTAGTGTTTCGGACTAGGCGGCATTTCCGCTCGTGAGCAGAAGAATGATAATGATCGTAATGATCATAACAAACAATTTGCCCATAGCGATCACCTCAATTCTGAGGTTAAAATTAACCGCCTGCCGCTTTAGCAACACCAATTTTATTTTATCACAAAAATTTCAGTTGTCAATAAATATTTTGCTGTCGATTGATGGCGATTTTTTTTGCAGAAAAATTATTTGACAAAAATTTTTTGAATGATATAATTGAATAACAAAAGCGTCCTGCTGTAACAGAACGCTTTCGGATACTTTGACAAACGATTTCAGCCTCAATTATTTAGTAGCGGTTATGTCGTAAGGACATTAAGATTTTAGCCGTCTAAAGTTGGTAGCTTAGGCGGCTTTTCCACTAAGGATTAAGAGGATGATGATAATTGTAATGATCATCGTGAAGAATTTATCCATAGCGATCACCTCAATTCTGAGGCTTAAAATGAAACCGCCTGTCGTTTTTAAGTATCAAAGAAATTATAACAGAAATTTTTCATAAATCAATAAAATATTTTGCTATCGATTGATGGCGATTTTTTTGCAGAAAATTATTTGACAAAAATTTTTAGAATGATATAATTGAATAACAAAAGCGTCCTGCTCGTAACAGAACGCTTTCGGATACTTTGACAAACGATTTCAGCCCCTTAGAGGAATTTCCTTGTAAGTTAAGTTAGATAAGTTTTGCAGTCGCCTAGAGGTCAGAGACTAGGCGGCTGTTCCACTTGTGAGCCAAAGAATGATGACGATCGTGATGATCACAACAAACAACTTGCTCATACTATCACCCCAAATCTGGGGCTAAGATTAAAACCGCCTGTCGTTTCTAAGTATCAAAGAAATTATAACAGAAAAATTTCAGAAGTCAATAAAATATTTTGCTATCGGTTGATAGCTATTTTTTTTGCAGAAAAATTATTTGACAAAAATTTTTAATTATATCTTCTCTAAATCTATGACAAATCTCGAAACAAAATCATTAACAAAAAAACTTTTGCGCACCGCCTTAGTAGAATTAGGAATAGAATTAAAAATATGAATTATTAGGCGGTGAAATAACCATGCAAAATAATCTTGACTTAACTCACCCTATCAATTAAAATGATTATCTGTTAGGAATGACAACGACGAGGTGATAAAATGAATTTTTTGGAACTTGTAAAGGCTCGTTATTCGTGCAGAAAACTTTCTGATAAACCTGTTGAACAAGAGAAGATTGATCAGATCATTGAAGCGGCGATCGTTGCACCAACTGCAAAAAATATTCAGCCTTATAAAATTTGGTTGATTAAATCTGATGAGGCAATGAATAAACTCAAGCAAGCAACAAATTTCACTTTTGGCGCAAAAAATGTTTTGATCGTCGGCGGCAAAAAAGATGAGGCTTTCACACGTCCTATTGACGGAAAAAATTTTGCTGAAATCGACGCGACGATTGTTGCAACTCATTTATTGCTTGCTATTCAAGCCGCCGGACTTGCAACAACTTGGATCGGTATGGTTGATGAGCCTAAATTAAAAGAACTTTTCACTGAGATGAAAGATTTTGACATCGTTGCATTATTTCCGATCGGTTATGCTGCTGAAGATGCTAAACCTTCATCGAGACACAGTGAACGACGTGCAAAGAGTGAGACTCTGATCGAATTGTAATTAAAAAAATTTCCTATGATCGAAATTTGATCGTAGGATTTTTTATTTTGGATATTAAAAATTTTTTTAAGCTAACTTTCTTACTTTCAAACGATTAATATAATATTTATAAGCGATAGCAAGCAAAATTGTTGTTAAAAGCCAGCTGATCGGATAAACCGCCATCAACGTTTCATAAGTCGGTGATTGTGGAAAAATCGTATAAAGCCAAGTTATTCTGACACCGCATACACCGATCAAAGTCAATGCTGCAGGAGGTGTTGAAATTCCATAGCCGCGCAATGATCCGGAAATAATTTCCATTATCACGTTTATAAATTGCGGTGAAACGATATAAAGCAGTCGAATTTTTCCGAGTTCCACAACATTTGGATCAGTATTGAAAAATTTCAGCATAGGTTCAGCGAAAATCAAAATTGTTGCGGCGATCATTATAAAAAAAATTCCATTCAATAACATTGTAACCCAAGTTATTCGTTTACAGCGTGGCAAATTTCCTGCGCCGAAATTTTGACTGACAAAAGTAGTTGCCGCTTGACCAAAAGCACTCATAAAACAGTAAACGTTAATTTCAATCGTAAAAGCCGCCGCTGAAGCCGCCATTGCATTTGCACCTAAATTATTAATCGCCGCTTGAATCAGAAGATTAGAAATTGAAAATACCATACCTTGAATGCCTGCAGGTAACCCGATTCTGATAATTTCCTTAACAGCGAATTTATCAAAATGCAAAGTATGAATGTCAAGATGAATAATGCTTTTCGTGTGAATCAGTGCATAGAAGAGATAAACGGCACTAACACAATTTGCAATTACAGTAGCCCAAGCAACACCGGCAACTGAAAGATCAAAAATCGTTACGAAAATCAAATTTAAAGCGATATTGATCACGCTTGCGATCAACAGACTTATCAACGGCGTTTTAGTATCGCCTCGACTTCTGAATATTGCCGCCTCAAAATTATAAATGCTGATCGCCGGCATTCCGATCAAATAAATTCTCAAATAAGTTTCTGCCATATCTCTAACTTCGTTCGGAACTTGCATCCATTCGATCACAGGATCAGTTAAAATTTCACCGATAATTGCGATCACAAAGCCGGTAATGATCGCAACGATTAATGAAGTTGAAACGGCTGAATGAGCTTTATCAAGACGATTAGCACCGATATTTTGAGCGATAACGACATTTGCGCCGAGTGAAAGCCCTAAAAATAAATTCACAAGCAAGCCGATCAATGAAATATTATTGCCGACGGCGGCGATCGCATTCTTACCGACGAATTGACCAAGCACGGCAACATCAGCGGCATTGAATAATTGCTGTAAAAATCCTGTCAACGCCAGCGGAATTGCAAAAATTATTATTTTATCCCATAAAGTACCGTTAAGCATATCAATATCACGATTCATATTTTCATCACCCAAAAAGCATTATAAAATTTTTTGTTGACACTTGCAACGCAAAAAGTTATATTTATCGTTATGATTAGACAAGAAACAGAAATTAAAAATCGACTCAGTAAAGAGATCGGCTTTCAAATTCACAAGTTCGGTAGCAGAAATAAATTTGCGCTTGTGTATCCTAATGTCTACAAAGTTGGTATGAGCAATTTAGGCATTCATATAATTTACGAAATGTTGAATGCAAGATCAGATACAAGTTGCGAAAGATTTTTTTTGCCTGAAGCTGTAATGTTGAAACAGATCGAACGATCAAGAGAATCATTATTGAGTTATGAAACGCAAATGCCGTTGTCGAAATTTCAAATGATCGGCTTTGCAATTTCTTTTGAGATGGATTATTTCAACGTATTAAAAATTTTGGAACTCGGAAAGATCAATTTAATAGCAAGTGAACGCAATGAATTTGATCCGATCGTTATCGCCGGTGGACCTTGTGCGACGTTTAATCCTGCGCCGTTAGCAATGTTTATTGATGCTTTCGTGATCGGTGAGGCAGAAGTGATTTTGCCGCCGCTGATCGAAAAATTTTATTCAGCGAAATCAGACGGTTTATCACGTCAAGAAGTTTTGAAAAAATTATCTGAAGTTCCGGGCGTTTATGTTCCGTCGATCGATTCGCAAAAAAAAATCTCTCGTCAATGGTTGAGAGATTTAAACGATCACCCGGCGCATTCAGTGATAATAACTGACGACACAGAATTTAATATGTATTTGATTGAAACGGCTCGCGGCTGCGGTCGTCATTGTCGATTTTGTATGGCTGGCTATTGCTTTAGAAAACCTAGAAACAGATCGCTTAAAGTGCTTGCAAGTGAAGTTGAGGCGGCTAAAAAATTCGGCAAAAAGATCGGTTTAATGGGTGCGGCGATCTCTGATTATCCTCAGATCAATGAACTTTGCAAGATAATTCGTAATGCTGATTTAAAAATGTCCGTTGCGTCGTTCCGTGCTGATTCAGTGACTAATGAATTAGTTGATTCACTTGTTGCAGGCGGCTTGAAAACGTTGACTATTGCGCCTGAAGCCGGTAGTGATAAAATTCGTGCCGTAATTAATAAAGGTATCAATGAGGATCACATTTTCAAAACCGTTGAACTTGGAATTTCAGCAGGCGTTAAAAATTTCAAATTGTATTTTATGATCGGCTTGCCTTTTGAGACGATCGACGACGTTGACGCTATTGTTGATCTGTCAAATCGTTTGAAAAATTTTATTGAAAGTCAATCAATAATTTCAAAATTAACATTGAGTATTAATCCGTTTATTCCTAAACCATTTACGCCGTTTCAATGGTCGCCGATGGCTGATAAAAAATATCTTGATGAGGCGATCAAAAAAATTCGTGACGGACTCAAGAGAAAGAATGTTGAAATTATTTCAGAATCATTCAAAGAATCATTTGTACAAGCGATCTTAGCTCGTGGCGATCGTAATTTAAGTGAAGTGCTTTTGCGATCTCATTTGAATGGCGGAATTAAAAATTTTCGTCAAGCATTGAAAGAATTGCAGATCGACGCAGATTATTATTTATATCGTGAGAGATCGGAAAATGAAATTTTTGCTTGGGATTTTTTAGATATGGGCTTTTCAAAAAAATATTTGTATTCGGAATATCTAAAGGCTAAAAATTTTCAATCAACTCAACAATGCTTTGAAAATTGTAAACGCTGCGGAGTATGCTGACAAAAAAACCTTCAACTTGTCATTATGACTAATCGAAGGTTTATTTTTTTACGATTTAAAAATTATTTCTTAGCTGTCTTAGCTGCCGCATCAGCTTTTTTCTTTTCATCACGAACATCTGACCAGAGATCACGAGCTTTATCAAAAATTTGAGGCTCACGACTGCGAACAGATTGATCGCCGATAATTCTTGAAAGGTGTTGTGCACATTTTTCAAAATCACCAAGACGATAATAGATCGCTCCAACAACATACAAAGCCGCCGTATCTGTCAACGGACCAACTGGATAACGTTCCGATGAAAGCGATTGATCGTAAAATTCCGCCGCCTTTAACATATTTTCTTCTTCAAGTTCCTTATCACCGGACTCACGATAAATCCACGCTAATTGCAAATGTGTTGAAGCCTTCTTAGCTAATGAAGCGTGAATTAAATCAAGATAACTGATCGCAAGCTGGAATGACGCGATCGCATCAGGCAAAGTGCGTTCTTCAACAAATTCAATGTCTAATTTCTTCTCAGAAAGAAATTCCCAAAGTTTAGTACGAGTTCTCTCAGGCAATTTCGTCAAGAAAGTTTTTTCATCAGCCGCAAAGCCGCAATGTTCACAAACCCAAATTTTGTAGTAGTAAGGATTAAATTCCTTGTAGTGCACACAAAAATCTTCATCAGTCTTTTCAACAACAAGACGAGAACGAGTTTTAATTACACGTGTTGACTTAAGACAAACAGGACAAGGTTTTTCAACCATAAAGCAATGACTGTTCATAAAAAATACTCCTTTACTAAATTTATTTTGAATTTGAAATTGTTATCTCTTGTACTTATCACAAAGTGCTTTCAACTTTTCAGCCTCAGCATTAAGTTTATAATCAGGCTTGAGTCTCCACTTCCAATTAGTTCCGACAGTGCCCGGCGTATTCATTCTATAAACGCTGTCGAGTTTCAAAACGTCCTGCATAGGCAAAACAGCCATTCTTGAATTTGACGCATAAGCAAATTCGATCAACTTTTGACAAATATCATCTGGACGACGAATATCAGCATTGAGAATATCAGCGATTGAAACTTTTCTAGCTGCGTCGACATCTTCCATAAACCAGCCGACAGTCGTGTTATTATCGTGCGTTCCGGTGTAGACGATCGAATTTTCCGGCGAAACAAAGCCCATTCGACCTTCTTCATTAAAATCAAGTTCAAATTGCAAAATCTTCATACCAGGGAAATTACAATTATTTCTCAATTCTTCAACTTCGTCAGTGATCACGCCTAAATCTTCAGCGACAATTCTTAATGAAATATCGCCAAATTCTTTTTCAAGTTCATCAAAAAATTTCTTGCCTGGACCTTTGATCCATTTACCATTGATCGCCGTTTTCTCTTTAGCGTCAACTTCCCAATAAGCCTCAAAACCTCTAAAATGATCGATTCTAACAATGTCGACAAGTTCAAAGAGTCTTTTAAATCTCAACTTCCACCACGCAAAATTATCAAGTTCCATTTCATCCCAATCATATTGAGGATTTCCCCAAAGTTGACCGGTAGCACTAAAATAATCTGGTGGAACGCCGGCAACTTTTTTCGGCGTTCCGTCTTCATTGAGTTTGAAAAGTTTTTGATTTGCCCAAGCGTCCGAACTTTCTTCAGCAACGAAAATCGGCATATCACCTAAAATATCAATTCCACGTTCTTTAGCATAATCGTGTAATTTTTGCCATTGAATTGAGAAGAGGAATTGCAAAAATTTTTTATAATTGATCTCGTCGGCTAATTTCTCTGAAACTTTTGCAAGAGCATTTTCATCACGCTGTTTAAGTTCATCGTCCCAATCAGCCCAATTTTTTCCGTGATTATCCTGTTTGATCGATAAGAAAAGTGCATAATCATCAAGCCAATAAGATTCTTTCTTGCAAAATTCATCGAATTGCTTTTTGAGTTCTTTATTATCTTTTTCGACAAAATTTTTAAAAGCCTTCTTGAAACAATTATTTTTAAATGGCGTAACGTGATCGAAGTCAACAAGCGAATCATTTTTTGACGGCTTGAAGTCTGAAACGTCAGATTGATCAAGAAGTCCACGCTCAATTAAATCATCAATCGAAATTAAAATAGGGTTGCTTGCAAGAGCTGAAGAAGATTGATAAGGCGAATGACCATTTCCGGCAGGATTAAGCGGTAAAATTTGCCAGACTGATTGACCGGCTGACTTGAGATAATCGACAAATTCAAAAGCCTCTTTACCGAGATCACCAACGCCATATTTAGAAGGCAATGAAGTTGGATGCAACAAAATTCCGGCACGACGATCATAATTTTGCTTTTGAGGAATTTGACGGAGCAAAAGACCTGTAAGCGGCTTGATCGTCAATGTAATTTTGCCGCGACTAACCGGATATTTATCTTCGCTGTCGAAAGCATTAACGAATGCGCCGGTTGCAAAGTCACTGACTTCAAAAGAAACTTCGTGTTCATAATCAATCGATCTGTTGAAGACGACAATATAAGAATCGTTTTCAGCTTCATTACCGAAAGCATCACGATTATTAATTATGACTCTAGCATAAGCAACAACATCAACGTCAGCATAGAGATTTAAAAGTTCACCAGTCTGCAAAACAGTATGATTATTTCTTTCAGCGATAAATTTTTTGTACTGCTGACGAATATTATCATCGCCGCCATCCCATTTATAAGTTCTGCGATTCGTCGGATCTTTAAATCCTTGCATAGCGATCTCATCACCATAGTAAACGCACGGAACACCCGGATAAGTCATCTGCCAAAGAGCCGCCATCAACAGACGAGCTTTAGCGATCTTTTCGTGTCTTTCGTCAAGTTTAAATGTGTAAGGATCAACGCCCGGCGGAACTTCATCAAAATTAGTTGCATCGCCTAAAATCGTCATTGCTCTTGCACGATCGTGACTGCCGATCAAATTCATCATTGCATAGAAATTTTCTTTCGGATAATTTTCTTTGAGGCTGTCAAGACGGCGGAAACATTCTTTACCGTCGATATTTCCAAGCAAATAATTTAATAAATGTTCACGGAATGGATAATTCATCGCAGAATCCATTTCACGACCGCAGAGATATTGACGTTGAAAACCATAAGCAATTTTATTTGAAGCATCTTCCCAAACTTCACCGATTATAACTGCCTCAGGATTTTGCTTTTTGAGTACTGAATAAAAATCTTCAGTAAATTCCATAGGCAACTCATCAATAACGTCAAGCCGCCAGCCGCTGATACCTTCATTCAACCAATGTTTAAGTACACTATCTTCTTTGTGAATTATGAAATCTCTATATGAAGGTGTTTTCTCTTCAATGTTCGGCAAATTCCAGAAATTCCACCAACAATCATAATCATTAGGATAATTTCTGAAAATGTACCATTCATAATAAGGCGATTTTTTAGACTGATAAGCACCGAGACTGTTATATTTGCCTTTGCGATTAAAATAAATACTATCTGCGCCGGTATGACTGAAAACGCCGTCAAGAATAATTTTAATACCTTTCTCACGAGCAATTTCAATCAGATTATGAAATTCTTCATTCGTTCCGAAGATCGAATCGATCTTGTGATAATCACCTGTGTCATAGTGATGATTGCTTTCTGACTCAAAAACAGGATTCAAATAGATAACTGAAATACCAAAATCTTTGAGATAATCGAGCTTGCTAATAAGACCTTTGATATTTCCGCCAAAAAAGTCATATGCTGCAACTTCACCTTTTGAGTCCATAAAATAACGTGGATCATCATTCCAACTTGCGTGATAAATTGCGCCAGGCTTTTCAACAATTTCATTACCTTCACGGCAGAAACGATCCGGGAAAATTTGATACATTACTGAATGTTTAAACCAGTCAGGAGTCTTAGCACCTTTTTCATAAACAGTAATTTGAAACGACGGCGGAACGTGATCATAAAGCATACCGAGTCCGCCGAGCTGTTCAGGATTATTTCCATAGTAGTAAGTTCTTTCATTCGTTACAATTATGAAATAATACCAAAATAAACAGCCTTCGTCAGGTAAATTCAAAGTGATCGTATAAAATTTTTCTAAAGTGTTATCGCTTGTTGAGAGATTTAAAATTTTTTCTTCTTTGTAATCTTGCCAAGTCCTCAACAAAACTTTTTTGATCTGATCGTAAGTCTTGATCTTAATTCCAAGTTTAATTGTGCTGCCGACTTCAGCAGCTCCAACGATTGATCGATAATAAATTTTGTGTGAATTGTGTTCGATATTATTTTTGTCTATCAATTTTGCACCTCCGATAAATTTTTTATTTGTAACATTTGCAGAATGTAATCAAGATTTGAATAAGTTGACCATTCATTTCTCATTCTGAAAACATTTTTGAGTTGAGGAATTGCATTTAAAATTAATTCTCTGATCGCTTCAACTACAGGATATTTGCAAGATAAAATTTTTGGCAGTTCATTCATTAACAACTGTATTTGCCAAATTTCAACTTCACCTGCAGTTAATGATTGAAAGAGACATTTCAAAGATAATTCTTCCAAAAAATTTGCCTCTGAATTGCTCAAGCCGTTTGATTTTAAATCTTGAATCACTGACCAACAAGTCAAAAAAATATGTGTCCTACCTTGAAAAAATTTTTTTGAAACCTTTGCAAACATCATAGGAGATATATTTCTAAGTACAGCGTTCAATCTTTGCTGATCATTTCGTTGAGTACTTGCCCCCCCCCCCTCTCGGATTATCATTTTTAATTGTCATAACGTACTTTATAATTTCATCATCGTAAACCGTAGAAGAATTTTCAATGTTATAAAACGTATCCATTTTGTAATTATTATTAGGAAGATCAGCGTTACCACGTTTTATTTTTTTCTCATATTCTTCTTTAGATTTATTATGATAATGATTTATTACAATTTTATTTGAATTGTGAGAATTAGTAAAATGCAATTGCACAATCTCATCAATTTCATTTATAGTGAAATGTGATTCAAAATAATTTATAAAATGAGGATTCCTAACAAATTTAATCAATCGAGGATTCGCAATCGTTTTGATATGAGCATTACCTAAATTTTTATCCACGTCAAAATTATCAGGCGTTCGATAAATAAATCTCTCAAGCACGGATTTATGAAAGTCAGCTTTTTCGTGTCCAGAAGAACCAAATAAATGCCAATTAATTGCTAATCCACCTGCCCGATCTTTATCAAACAAAATTTCTTTGATCACTTCTTTGATACTTTTGTTATTTTTCGGAAGAATAAATTCATCTAAATCAATGAACGCCATATACTGACAATTAAATTTATAATTCTTTACTGCTTCATTATAAGTTGCCATTTGTGCACACTTACCAGGATAAAAATTGTAGTCGACTAAATTTTTTTCAATATAAGGAGATAAAACTTCTTTAAAATTGTCATCGCTTTCATTGTCGTAGAGATAGAAATGATCAACACCTGCTAACAAGTGATAATCGATCCATTCTTTGAGATAAGGAGCCTCATTTTTAAAAATTGCAACTATCGCCAATTCATATTTAAATAAATCATTGTCTTCAGTCATAATTTCACCATTTTTTAAATCTGTAACATTCGCAATACGTAATTTAAATTTTTGTAACCAGTCCAGTCAATCATATTCATTCTTTTGACATTCATTATTATCGGGATAATATGTTTGAGTGCTTCTTTTATCTCGTCGATCACTGGAAATTTTAATTGTAATATCTCCGGTAACTCTTCGATCAAAAATTCTATATTCCAAATTCGTATATCATCACTAATCAGTTTTCCATGAACGCATTTTAAAGATAATTCTTCAAGTGCTTTAGAATCATTTTCAGATAAAAAACCTTCTGCACCTAAACTTTTACTAACAGCCCAACAAGTCAAAAAATCTTCAAGATTAGCTTTAGAAGAATTTTTTAAACCGACTTGTAACATTGCCGGAGAAAAATTACCGAAAATAGCAACTGGAGATAAAATCCGCATAAGAGCACCAAAACGGCGTTGATTGATTAGTTGATTAGACTGCCCCCCCCCCCCTACATTTTCATTTAGCTTTATTTGACGCGATTCACGATATTTTAGAATGCCATCATCGTACTCATCATTAAAATCTTTGTCTGTTTCATAAAAAACTTCCATTTTATGTTTGTTTTCCATAAAATAACCGTCGCCGCGAATTACTTTTTCTTCATACTCTTCTTTCGATTTAAGCAAGTAATGATTGATAGTAATTTTTTCAAGAGTAACCGGCCTTTCAAATCCGCCGGGAATGCCTAACTCATTCATAGTGTATTGACCATCGAAATGAATTACATAATGCGGCGTGATGAAATCTTTTATACTTCTAGGATTAACTATGATCTTACCACATTTTTCAGTATGTTCATATGACGCTCGATAAAGAAATCTTTCAAGAACACCTTTACTATAGTCAGCTTTTTCTAGTCCGGAAGAACCGAACATTTGCCAGTAGATCGACAAACTTTCTGCAAGTGGATTTTGCTCCATAATCTCGTTGACGACTTCCATAATACTTTTGTCACTAAGTGGATAAATAAATTCATCACCGTCAAGAAAACACATATATCTGCAGTCGTACTTGTATTTTTGAATAGCTTCTTGAAAAGCAGGCATTTGAGGAACTTTACCAGGAAAAACAATATGATCGACTATACCTTGATCAACGTACGGTTGCAGAATTTCTTTTAGAATGTTTGAATCATCATCATTGTTATAAAGATAGAAGTGATCGACACCGGCAATAATATGATAGTCGATCCATTCTTTTACATATGGAGCTTCAAATTTCAATGCAGAAACGATCGCAAGTTCATATTTAAACAAATCTTTATCGCTCGTCATAACATCACCAACTTTTTTTGATATTTATGTTTTTAACATTCTAAGTATGTAATTTAAATTTTTGTAGCCTGTCCAATCGATCATATTCATTCTTTTAAACCACATTAATTCAGGAATTATTTTTGTAAGAATTTCTTTGATCTTCGTGACTATCGGATATTCTAAATTGAATATTTCCGGTAATTCTTCAATCAAAAGTTCAATTTGTGGTAAGTCAAAATTACTGTTAAGGAGCGATCCATAAACACATTGCAATGATAATTCTTCAAGTGATTTTGAATCTTCTTCAGGCAAAAATCCATCAGCATATAAACTTTTGCTAACTGACCAACAAGTTAAAAAGTCGACTAAATTGTTTTTAGAAAAATTTTTTATTCCGTTGAGGAGCATTGTCGGAGATAAATTTGCAAATACTGCAATCGGTGACAAGATACGAATTAATGAAATGAATCGTCGTTTATTAATTTGTGTTAGAGGTTGCCCCCCCCCCCCCATATCTTTATTAATTAAGTCTTGACGCGATTTTTTGTAATGCAAAATGCCTTCATCATAGACTTCATTATAATTCTTCTCTATTTCGTCGTAATGTTCCAACGTATGAAAATCTTTGCCGTCAAGTTGATAAGCACTTCCTCGACGTTGTTTATTAGCATACTCTTCACGAGATTTAAAATGATAGTGATTGATAACAATCTATTCAGCTGTCACAGGTTTTTCAAATCCACCAGGTTCACCTAATTCATTCATAGTGTACATTCCGTCGAAATGGATCACATAATGAGGCGTTATAAATTCTTTTATACTTCGTGGATCAACGATAATTTTTCCACATTCATCATCTCGTTCGTTTGACGCACGATAAAGAAATCTTTCAAGGACTCCTCGATTAAAATCAGCTTTCTCTTGACCGGATGAACCAAAAAATTGCCAATAAATTGATAAACTTCCTGCCAGCGGTTTTTTATCCATAATTTCATTGACGACTTCCATAATACTTTTGTTGCTGAGAGGATAAATAAATTCGTCACCGTCTAAGAAAGTCATATATCTGCACTCAAATTTATATTTATGAACTGCATCTTGAAAAGCTGCCATTTGAGGACGTTTTCCGGGAAAAGCTACGAGATTCACAAGACCTTTTTCAATATAAGGTTGCAAAATTTTCTCAAGAATAGTTACATCGTCATCATTGTTATAAATGTAAAAATGATCAACACCTGCTAATAAATGATAGTCGATCCATTCTTTTACATATGGAGCTTCAAATTTCAATGCAGAAACGATCGCAAGTTCATATTTAAATAAATCTTTATCGCTCGTCATAACATCACCAACTTTTTTTGATATTTATGTTTTTAACATTCTCAGCACATAATTTAAATTTTTGTAGCCTGTCCAGTCAGTCATATTCATTCGTTTGAAATTCATCAAAGTTGGGATAATTTGTCTTAGTGCAATTTTTATCTCGTCGACTATCGGAAATTTTGATTGTAATATCTCCGGTAACTCTTCGATCAAAAATTCTATATTCCAAATTCGTATATCATCACTAATCAGTTTTCCATAAACACATTTCAATGATAATTCTTCAAGCGATTCAGCTTCATTATCAGGTAAAAAGCCTTCTGCACCTAAACTCTTACTGACTGCCCAACAAACTAAAAAGTCATCTAGTGAAGTCTTAGAAGAATTTTTCAAACCGACTTGCAACATTGCCGGAGAAAAATTTCCAAAAATAGCCACCGGAGATAAAATTCGCATAAGAGCTCCGAAACGGCGTTGATTAATTTCCTGTTTAGATTGCCCCCCCCCCCCCCTTACATTTTCATTTATCTTGATTTGACGCGCTTCACGATATTTTAAAATTCCGTCGTCGTAAACTTCGTTATACTTTTCATTCTCTTCATCGAATTTTGCTATCATTTTAGCCACGTGTGCCGAATCTAAATAATAGACACTGCCTCGCTGATCTTTCAACATATATTCTTCACGAGATTTAAAATGATAATGGTTGATAACAATCTTTTCAGCTGAAATATGTCCGGTAAATCCACCTACATTACCATTATCTTTTATAGTGTATTGACCGTCGAAGTGGATCACATAATGCGGCGTTATAAATTCTTTTATGCTTCGTGGATTAACAATAATTTTACCGCATTCATCAGAACGATCATTTGTTGCACGATGAAGAAATCTTTCAAGAACACCTTTTGAATAATCAGCTTTTTGTTGACCGGACGATCCAAAAAATTGCCAGTAAATAGATAAACTTTCTGCTAACGGAGCTTTATCCATAATCTCGTTGACAACTTCCATAATACTTTTATCACTAAGTGGATACAGAAATTCATCACCATCAATGAAAGTCATATAACGACATTCATATTTGAACCTCTGAACAGCATCTTGATAAGCTGCCATTTGAGGACGCTTGCCCGGAAAATCAATAAAATCAGCCAGACCTTTATCAATGTAAGGTTGCCAAATTTCTTTAAGAATGCTTACATCGTCATCATTACAATAAATATAAAAATGATCAACACCTGCTAACAAGTGATATTCAAGCCATTCTTTTTGGTAAGGTGCTTCATCTTTTAAAATTGCAACGAGTGCCAATTCATATTTAAACAAATCTTTGTTTTCAGTCATAAATTTCACCATAACGAAATAATCAAGATAAAAAGTCCGACGAACAAAAATCACGCCGGACTAATTAAATGATTAAAAAAATTTTTACTTCTGCATTACCTTTTCATAAAG
>JAFUZV010000218.1 GCA_017476425.1 Selenomonadaceae bacterium | reverse complement strand
CAATTCACTTCACCACGTGGCGATCCATTATAACCTGTACTGATAATAATTTTGTCCTTAACGATAATTGCGCCGTACTTTCGACGTAGACAAGTTGCACGTCGTCCGACGGCTTTTGCAATGTCTAAAAAATATTCATCCCAATCAGGACGCATAATTAAAACCACCTCAAAAAATTTTTTCAATTCAATCAATGCAATTCTTTCAATGCTAAATGAATGGAATTTACAATAACTTTTCGTACTTGAATATTTAAATTCTGTCGTTCGATCGCTGTGTATTCACTTTCTTTGATCTTCGGCAAATTTTCACTTACCCAAGCATCTAACAGATCATTTTCTTCAGCCTTCAAATTGCTTGAGATCAAATTTATATTTTTAGTTATCACGGCGTTAAATGCAGTCTCTAAACCTGTTGCCTTGATTATCGCATTTTTTGTAATATCTCTCAAGATCAAAATATCTTCATTCAAAATCCTTATTATGTCCGTGCGATTTTTGATCGGATCAACATTTTTACTAATGTTATGCAGCTCTTTGATCTTCTGCGTTAAATTTATTCTCTGATCGTTTCGACTTCCAAAATTATTTTTTTGAAATTCTAATGACTTCGGCGAATTGCAATATGATCTGATCGTTTTTTCGATCCATTCAATACGCATTTTATCATTAGACGCTGACCATTTTGGAGTTTGAGAATTTTGCAGAAGAATTTCAATTAAATTTTGCGGTAAACCTTCTGTAAGATCTAATTTTATCAAATATTTTTTTGTCCAGTCATTAATTATTGAATCGTCAATAGAAATTTTTAATTCTTCATCAAAAAATTTTTTCAAAAGTTCAGTTGATCGGCTCTCATCTTCTGAATTTTGAATTTCATCGTGTACAAATATTTTTGAGAAAAATTTTAATCTTTCATTCGGATCATCTGAAATTGATGGTGCACCTTCTGAATTTGATTCTAATGTGTAATACACTGCCAGCGATAAAAATTCCGGCAAATTTTTTTCGACTTTATCAAATCTTTCCTCACTTGCAAACGGCATCAAGATCAATGTTTCTATTAAGCCCATTGAAAACCGTTCAACTAATGGATTGAAATAACATTTTGCACCGTTTTCTATCAAAAATTCATCAAAAAGTTTATTAACTAACTCTTTCAACTCTGAATGATATTTTGAATTTTGATCAACGCCGATTATTTCAAGAAATTTTTCTACAAGCTGATTTCTGATCTCTGATTGCATTTGAAGAGTTATACTCGCTGAATATTCAACAAGATTCTTCATAAATTGCTCATTCATTTTCTCTCTAATCTTAACGTCAACGCCTGTTACAGGATAAATTCCGCTTGTATCAATCGATCCTTCATTCTCAACGTCAAATATCAATGAATCATTTTCACCAATGTAAGGATAAATTTTTTCTATGTTATCATTCAACCATTGGCTAAACGGCTTTTCAGAATTAATTTTTCTTTGATGTTCACCGCTGATTATATTCATTTCACGGACAAAAGGTCGCTGAATTTTTCGGAGCACTTGCCCAAAAAGTTTATCGCTGTTATTAATTCTGTCTGATCCGTCGATT
>JAFUZV010000031.1 GCA_017476425.1 Selenomonadaceae bacterium | reverse complement strand
ATTGACAAATTATACAAAAGCGGCGAAAATCTGTAAATGAAAAATTTTTTTGAGAAGGTGCAATGATGAGAATTGCAATTTTTGAAAACATAATGACACCCGGCGGTCACGAAGTCGATTTTGATAGAATTTTAGTTGAAGAATTTCAAAATCTTGGTCACGAGATCAAATTTTATGTGCCGGAGAATTTTGAATTTCAATTTGATTATAAAGTTGAGATCGAACGCTTGAAAGGTGACGCTGTAAGTTATAAAAATTCAAGTGGATTGAAAAAAATTTTATCAGCGGCAAAGCGTGAAATAAATCGACAGCGATGGTATAAACAACTTTATGATCGACAAGCTGAATTTGACGCATTGATCGTTCCGACTTCAACATATAGATATTTGAGAGCATTAAGCCATAGCGATTTAAAAAAAATTTCAGTGCCGTTGATTTTCATTCTTCACGGAATAAATCCCGGCGAATCAGAAAAATTTTTCAACGAGACTGAAAAGCTACTGCCTTATGAAAAAATCAAAGCAGTTGTATTGACATTCAATGATAATATTTTTGGTAGACGAGCGAAAAATATTTTTCCGATTTATCCACCGACTTATACACCAAGAGATATTAATAATTCCTCATTCCGAATTCCGCATTCCGCATTATTAATAGGATTTTTTGGGCAATATCGACGTGAGAAAAAATTAGAAGATTTTCTGAATGTCTTTATGAAATGCAAATTCAATCGTAAAATTAAATTGATTGTACAAGGCTCGACAATGCACATTGAAGACAGCGAAGATTTTGAAAGAATCATTGAAAAGTATCGTGATCAAAAAAATATTTCATTTTTGCATAAAGGCTTGATCGGAGCTGAATGGCAAAGGGCGATCGCTGATATTGATGTGCTGTTGATGCCTTATTCAGCGGAAAGATATAAATATCATTGGGGCGGAATGCTTTTCACGGCGATAGGTTTTCAAAAGCCGGTTATTGCAAGTGATGATATGAATCCGGAAGTTTTTCAAAAATTCAAGATCGGTGAACTTTTCAAGAGTGGTGATCTTAATGATCTCGGAAAAGTTTTTGAACGATTTATTAACGACTTCGATAAAAATTTTGAAATATATTCTAAGAATCTCAAAATTGCAAGCGAAGAATTTTCACCGAAAAATTTTGCATTGAGAATAGAAAAAATTATTAATTCGAGGTGATTTAAAAAAATGATACAAAAAAAAATAGCATTAATCAATGACATAACAGGTTTTGGACGTTGCTCAGTAACTATTGAATTGCCGATAATTTCTGCGTTGAAAATTCAGGCTTGCCCATTACCAACGGCGATTTTATCAGTCCATACAGGATTTAATAATTATTTTATGGACGATTATACAAATAGAATGCAAAATTACATTGATAGCTGGACATTGAACGAATTAAAATTTGACGGGATCGCAACCGGCTTTCTTGGATCAGAATCTCAAATTGATCTTGTGAATAAATTCATTGAAAATAATCTTGAAAGCGTCATAATGATTGATCCTGTTATGGGCGATCACGGTCGACTTTATTCATCATATACTAAAGAAATGTGTTTAAAAATGCGTGAACTTTTGAAATATGCTGATCTTGTTACTCCGAATTTGACTGAAGCCTGTGAACTCTTAGGCGTGAAATATCCGACCGACGGCGTTATAAGTGATTCAAGACTTGCAACAATGGCTTCACATATCGCTGAAAAAACTCGTGGCGGTAAAGTTGTTATAACAGGTGTGACGATTGACGCTGACGACGGATCGAACATTGCAAATTTCGTTTTTGATAACGACAAGATCAATTTAATAGCTGTAAAAAAGATTGGCGGCGATCGATCTGGTACTGGTGATGCTTTCTTTGCTGTGCTTGCAGCATCGATCATTAACGGCGTTGATCTCGTCGAATCTGTAAAAAAATCTGCTGATTTCGTTACTCGTTGCATTGCTTACGCTGAGAAATTAAATTTGCCGTGGAACTATGGACTTCCATTTGAAGAATTTTTGACTGATTTAAAATAAAACTGTTTCATTATTTTTGAATATGATAAAAGGATTATATTTTAAATTCTAGAAATAAATTGTAGATCAATTACGAAAAAAATTTTTGTCGAATGAGGAGATTTTTTATGCCGAGAAAAAATTTAACTGACGACAATGCAAAGGACAATGAAAAAAAAATAATTCGACGGACGCGAAGAAAGTCGACAGAAGATAACTCGGACACTTCAGAAAAAAAATCTTCTTCGACAAAATCAAATCGATTACGCCGATCAAATCCATTAAAAAATTCTTCAGAAGTTGAAAAGCCGATCGATTCACGAGAAAAAATTTTTGCACTTGATATTGGAACCAGATCAGTTATAGGAATAGTCGCAGTGCAAGAAGATAACGGATCATTAACGATCGTTG
This sequence comes from Selenomonadaceae bacterium, assembly GCA_017476425.1. Classification (GTDB taxonomy): domain Bacteria; phylum Bacillota; class Negativicutes; order Selenomonadales; family Selenomonadaceae; genus Quinella. The sequence goes on along the minus strand of JAFUZV010000031.1, from coordinate 2,377 downwards.
CAACTCATAGAGAAGAACATAAAACAAGAGCAATGCTTGACGGACAAATTCACGACGTGCCGCAGGTTGCATCAGTTATCAAAAGTGTTAAATCTGCACTTGAAAAGCAAGTCGGAACTTTAAAAAGTGCTGCAGTTGCCGCCGCCGGTCGTGCATTATACACTGTAACGGCAACTTCAGAAATTGAAATTAATGGTATTGTCAGTCACGATCAAGAGAAAGATTTAGAATTTGCCGCCGTACAATTAGCGCAGGCAAATTTAGCCGCTTCAAATACGATCGACGATCCGACTAGTTATTATTGCGTTGGATTTTCAACCGTGCAATATGAATTAGATAATGTAAGATTGAAAACTTTAGTCGGTCAACGAGGTAAGATCGCTAAAGCAACTGTCATTGCAACATTTTTACCAAGACAAGTTATAGATTCAATGCAGTCTGCTCTTCAATATTCTAATCTTGAAATGAAAGCGTTGACACTTGAACCGATCGCTGCAATAAATGTTTTGATTCCACCGACGATGAGACATTTAAATTTAGTGCTCGTTGATATAGGTGCAGGAACTTCAGACGTTGCGATCACTAAAAATGGATCAGTTATCGCTTATGGAATGGTGCCGCTTGCAGGTGATGAAGTTACAGAGGCGATCAGTCAAAAATTTTTACTTGATTTCAATGTTGCTGAAGAAGTCAAACGTAAAGTTGCTAATGGTCAACCGGCAATGTTTCAAGATATTTTAGGCAGTCGATACGATCTTTCTGCTGAAGAGATCATTGAGCCGATCGATACAAATATCAGAGGACTTGCAAATTCAATCGCTAAAACCGTTGTTGAATTGAATAATGATGAAGTGCCTCAAGCGGTTATGTTAGTTGGCGGCGGATCACTTACTCCACGACTTCATAAATATGTAGCTGAGGCTCTCAAAATGCCGGATAATCGTGTTGCTGTGAGAAACCCGGATATTGTCGCCGGTATAACTTCAATCCCAAAAGAATTACGTTTGCCGGACGCAGTAACGCCGCTGGGTATTTTAAAAATTGCCTCGATTGATACATTTCACTTTCTCAACGTCTATGTTAATGACATTGAATATAGTTTATTTCATTTTCGTGATCTCAATATTTCTGACGCTTTACTTAGTACAGGTATGCAGCTTAGGAAATTCAACGGCAAGCCGGGTTTAGGTGTAATGATAACCATTGAAGGTGAAAAGAAACTTTATCCAGGATCAATGGGTACTCTTGCAAAAATTCTTCTTGACGGTGAAGAAGCTACGCTTGAAACACCGATCAAAAATAATTCTTATATTCAAGTTATCGCCGGTAAAGATGGTGAAACGCCAACAGTTTATTTGCGTGAAGTTGTTGGTGAAATTAACGACTTCAAAATTATTATCAATGATACTGAAGAAGTTATTAAACCGAGAGTTTTAGTTAATGGTGAGGCCTCAAATTTAAATCGTATTCTTGTTGACGGTGACGTTATCGAAACAAGATCGCCTAGAACTGTTGGTGAAGCTCTTAATCTTGCAGGTTATCCACCGACTGGCAGAAGAATCAAATACACGCTTAACGGTCGACAATCTCATTATAATTGTTCACCGACGATTTTAATGAATGATTCGCCAATTCAAATAACATTGCCTATTCATCAAGGTGACAGCATTGAATATATTGCAAATGATATGCCGAAAATTTCCGACGTGATAAAAGTTTCAAATCTTGAGTCAACAATAACAATTCATTATGAAGGTGAAGATTTTGAAATTTTAGCGGCGAACTCTGAACTTAAATTAAATGGTCGTGCTGCAAATAAAAATTCGATCATTGATGATAACGCAGTGATCGAATATAAAAGTTTTGAACGAACGATAACAGTTTCTGATGCACTTCTTGCCGTTGATTTTAAACCGCCTGATCCACGCAGTCGAATTAAATTTAAAATTTTGATCAATGATCAGCCTGTTGACTTCGCTGATCCGATCAAGAATGGTGATACTTTGAAAGTTGATCTGATTCCGCCGGAAGATGATCCGGAATTGCCTCAAGTTCCGCCGGAATTTAAAGATCAAAAAGATCAAAATTCAGATGACGAAGATGATCAACCGAAGATTGAAAAGCCGAAGATCGTTAGAACTCCATTAAAAGAACTTCGGGAACGTCGAAAACTTACAATTAGTGATTTCATTCGTCCGGATTGATTAAGAGGTGATTTTTATATGATTCACGTATGCTATGGACTTTACGATCGTGACGGCAAATATTCTAAATTCTGCGGAACGTCGATCGTTTCAATTTTTGAAAATACTAATCAAGATATTACAATTCATATTCTTCACGATAATACTTTGACGGCTGATAATCGTGATAAATT
>JAFUZV010000030.1 GCA_017476425.1 Selenomonadaceae bacterium | reverse complement strand
TTAGTTGATCATCTTTAAAGAAAACGCAATCACTATCAAAAGTTGAATCGATCGTTACAAAGTCATCAATATTTTTGAAGTTGATCCATTCACCTTTAATTAAATCTCTAACAATTACGCCATCACTTAAATCATCAGCAAGATATTTATCATCGCTTAAAATTCCGCTAGCAACTATTGAATAACTTTGATCGTTGACTTTGAAATTATCATTGACATTATTAATAATTTGTCCGTTGTTGCTGATTAACATTGCGCCGCTAAAATTATTCTCACCAACTTTGATAGTCCCATTGAAAGCTGAATCAATACTAACGTCGACATTGCCATTAATTGAATAAATATCACCAACATTTAAAGTTGCAACTATTTGATCATCTTTAAAGAAAACGCAATCACTATCAAAAGTTGAATCGATTGTGACAACCTCATCAATATTTTTGAAGTTGATCCATTCACCGTTAAGTAAATCGCTGACAATTACGCCGTCACTTAAATCATCAGCAAGATATTTATCATTGCTTAAAATTCCGCTAGCAATCACTGAATAATTTATATCATTGACTTTGAAATTATCACCATTATCCAACACATTCAAAATAATTTTGTCTTCATCAATCGAAATTCTTATTTCACTCTCTGCAAATATCACATCATTTAAAGCATTTATCGTAGCGTTGCTAATTAAAATTTCGCCACTCTTCAAAGTTATTTTTGATGCGCCGCTAATTTTTCTGGTCTCTTCATTAAATGCCGAAATAGTGATTGATTCCGATTCGCTGATAATTTCATCGGTCTCTGAAAGTTTAATCGCTGCAATGTCAAAATCATCAATGATCACAGACGAATTAAAATTAATAACATCGACACTTATAGAATCAGAATTATTTTTGTTGAGTTTATAATTTTCACCGTCAGAATTTAAATCAGCAATGAAACCGCTTGACTTACATTTTTCAGACGTTCCAAAAGTAATTTTATTTAAATCGTAATTTTCATTAAGAATTATAACGCCGTCGATCGCCTGTCTGTACCAATTCGGATTTTGATAATCATCAGTCAAAATATTAGTCGTTTGATCAAAATTTTTCGCTTGAATCTCAATATCACCATCAGAAAAAATTTGTCGATTGATCTCATTATCAACAGCAATAAAAATCGTCGTTGAATCATCAGTAGCAATTTTGATCGTATCATCATTATCAAAATCAGTAATAGCGATTGATCCCGTTTGATCGATAGCAAAATCCACATTGCCATCAATTTCAATCGTCCTATCTTCAATAATATATTTTGATTTTCCGCCGCTTAACGTTACAATAAAATCGGGCAATTTTGAAATTTTAAATTCGCCGTTAAAATCATTCAAAAAAATATTTCCGTCTGATCGTTTCAAATCAACAGAAATTTTATTAGTTGAAGCATACGTTAGAGAAAGTCCATTATTGAAATTTATATTATCGCTTTCATTCACATTCTGAAGTGTAACTTCTGCATCATCAACAATATTGAAATCGTTATAATTGTTCGTTCCGCTGACTATCCAGCCGCTCGGCACAGTGATATTTTGATATAAAGAATTTTCATCAGCAATATAAGTTTTATTAACTGCTGAAATCTCACCTAACTTACTTGAATCTTCAATAGAAATATCAGCAGCACCTTTAATTGAGGATTCTTTATCCATTATTAAATAGCCGTTTATTTTAAAATCATTTAAATTAATGTTGGCAATTTTTAATAAATTATGCAGCTTAGTATTATTGTTGTCATTAACGAAAAAATTATTTGGAATTTCACTTATCTTGCTAATATTTGAAAGAATTATATTTGTATCATCAATTTCAGATCGAATAATGACTTGATCATTTTCAATAAAAGCTGTAAGCGAATCAAGTGCAGATTGAGAAAAAAATTTTATATAATCACTTGCTATTAAATCACCTATTGTGATTTTTTTTACATCAGAAGAACTTATGAATATATAATCGTTGCCGTTGCCACTAACTATGGTTGAATCATTACCATATAAGTAAATATGATCATTACCTGCTCCGCTATCAACAAAAGAATTGTTGCCGGAAATCGTGATTTTATCTGAGCCACCATCACTGAAAATAGTATCCTCTCCACCATAACTTATAATCGTATCATTATTAACACTACCGATAATTGAATCAGAAAATTTTGTTCCACCAATAATACATTTAACTTTGATATTTGAAGCATCTATTATCTGTCCAAGAAGATCAATTATTGCTGTGTAATTTAAATTACTTTTAGTGGTTTTATTGTTACCTATCTCTAAATAGTTATCGCCTTTTAAAGTTGTTGCTTCATAAATATCATCAACAGCATTCAATGTGTCGATATAGTAAGTTTTATTGTTTTGCTCTAACCTTACTAAAATCTTCGGCTTGTCAGACAAATTAATCACGCCTTTCAACAAAAAAAGTGATCGACTAACCTTAACAAAAGATCAGCCGGATCACTTTATGGAAACAATTCAAACGTTATTACTTTCTGCAATAAAATCATTCAATCTTTGCATAGCTTCGCCGCTTTCGATCATCTTTCTTGCAACGTCTAAGCCATCTTTGATCGATTCAGCCTCACCACCTATATAAATTCCGGCCGCAGCATTAAGAAGAACAATATCACTTTTCGCACCGGATGCACCATTAAGAATATAACGTGTGACTTTTGCATTTTCTTCCGGACTGCCGCCAACAATATCAGACTTCTGTGCAAGGCTTAAACCGTAATCTTCAGGATTAATTACATATCGTTGATATGATCCGTCTTTGAGTTCACAAACCGAAGTTGGAGCACTAATCGAAATTTCATCAAGTTTATCTTGACCATAAATAACCATTCCACGTTTAACGCCAAGATTAGTTAAAACTTTTGCAAGCGGTTCCAGAAGATATTCATCATAAACTCCGAGAATCATAAATTGAGGATGAGCAGGATTAGTCAACGGACCTAAAATATTGAAAACTGTTCTGATTCCTAATTCTTTACGAATTGTACCGACATATTTCATTGAAGTATGATATTTCTGTGCAAAGAAAAAACAAATTCCGATCTTCTTCAAAAGTTCAACACATTTTTCAGGCGAAAGATTTATATTAACGCCGAGAGCTTCAAGACAATCAGCCGCACCAGATTTTGAAGATGCTGCTCGATTTCCGTGTTTTGCAACTTTAACGCCTGCCGCTGAAATTATAAATGATGCTGTTGTTGAAACGTTGATCGATCCTGCATGATCGCCACCGGTTCCAACAATTTCTAAAACATCACCAACGCCTTCCATATCGACTTTTAAGGCGTGATCTCTCATCGCTGCTGCACTGCCAAAAATTTCGTCGATCGTTTCCATTTTTGCGCTTTTCGTTGAGAGTGCTGCAAGATAAGCCGCATTTTGTACCGGCGAAGTTATCCCGTTCATTATCTCATTCATCACGCCATAGGCTTCATCATAAGTTAAATCTTCTTTAGCAACAATTTTTTTAATTGCCTCTGCTATCATTCAGTAAAATCTCCAATCTAAATTACATTAATTTTTTCATACTTCCGGCTTCAATCGCCCGATGTTCGATCTCTTCTAAACTCGCTCCTTGAAAAGATTCAATAGCCGCAACAACTGCGCCTTCAACTAACGGACAATCAACAAGCCGCATTTTCGGACGGTTAAAAAGTTCCATTGCAATTTCCGCCGTCATAGCGGCACTACCCATATCCATTAGCACTGCTACGCCGTCATCTGAATAAACTTGTGTCATTGCACCCAAAATTTTTTTACAGCTTGTACCGGTAGTGTCGTCCTCTAAACCGCCTGCCGCCGCTATCGGTACACTTGGTGCCATCATATGCGCCAATTCTACTACGCCTTCAGCTAATCTTCTACTATGTGATGCTACTACTATTCCTACCATATCATTCACTCCAATTCAATGGGTAATGTGTAATGGGTAATGGGTAATTTTTAATGTGCAATGACAAATTATCAATTACCCATTGCCAATTACCAATTATTTTTTCAGTGCAAATGTGTCCGCTGTTGAATTATAATATTTTTTCAGCTCTTCATCTAATTTTAAAAGTGTAAGAGAGAAGCCAGCCATTTCTATTGATGTCATAAAATTTCCGATCATCGTGTCATAAACCTCAACATCATTTTTTTGAAGATAATTTTGAACAAATTTATTGATTATAAAAAGCTCCATAAGCGGTGTACTTCCAAGACCGTTTATCATCAATACAACTTCATTCTTTGAATAATTCAAGCAAGCTAAAATTTTGTCAAGCATCTTTTTTGAAATTTCATTAGCAGTTGTAAACTTTTCACGTTGAATGCCGGGCTCACCGTGAATGCCTATTCCGATCTCAATTTCTGAATTTGCAAGTTCAAAACTCGGAAGACCGCTTGCAGGTATAATACACGGCGAAACAGCCATTCCCATAGTACGAACATGATTAATCGTTCGCTCTGCGATCTCCTTGACTGATTTTAAATCTGCGCCGGTTTCAGCCATTGCACCGGCTATTTTATGTACTAATACTGTTCCCGCAACACCTCTTCCGCCAATTTCACTGATTTGATTTACAATGTCATCTTTCACTATGACTTTATCAACTTTTATACCTTTACTGCGAGCCATTTCGATCGCCATTTCAAAACTCATAACATCGCCGGAATAATTTTTTACAATACATAAAACGCCTTTATCAGTTTTAACAGCGTTGATCGCATCAAAAATCATTTTCGGCGGCGGTGAAGTGAAGATCGATCCGACTATCACAGCGTCAAGCATTCCAAATCCAATATATCCTATATGTGCCGGTTCGTGTCCGCTACCACCGCCGGTTATTAAAGCTACTTTGTTAGGATTTAATTTTTGTCGAATAATTATATTTTGATCGCCGAGTTTTTTCAATCGCTTTGAATCTGCCAAAATAAATCCGTCTATCATTTCTTGTTCAACGTCTAAAGGATCATTTATTATTTTCTTCATCGAATTGTTTCCTCGACTTTCAATATTTCTTGCAACGATCATTTTTACTTCAATTATATTTTCCTATAAAATAATGAAAAAAAATTGTAAATTGCCTTCAATCACTCATTCAAAATAAAAATTTTTTCTAACTCTTCAATGTTTAACGGTTTTAAATGTGAAAGATCGTTTCGTACTTTGTAGGCAAATTCTAATTTTTCCCAAGAGTTCAGAGAAAAAATTTTACTGCTGCCGCCGTAATAGTGCAAGTGTCGAAGTTCCATATCCCAAGGACTTTCGATTGATTTTCCAAATTCATCAGTCAACGGCATTAACAATAATTTTTTAAGAGCATTCTCATTTCTTTCAATTAAATTTTCTCTGACACTTTCGACGATCGGCAATGCAAATTGTATTTGAGTTTCCCAGACAGCACGATTAAAAAAATGTTTATCAAATGAATCGCCTAAAATTTCCTTTGCAAAGTCTTTACCTCTGAAAAATAATTCTGCGCTTGAAAGATTTTTAGCAACGATCGCTGAAGTTTCCGCTAATTTTGAAATTAATGTTGCCGTATATAATTTTTCAGTCTGATTTAATCTTGTATTCTCCAAAAGATTTATTGCGAAAAATTGCACGTCGTAAGGCAAAATATAATCTGCAACTCTCATTGTTATTTGTGAAGGCATTATTTCCGGCGTTAAGAATATCAATGATCCTTTTTGTGCTGATTCGATCTTGTTGAAATCGCTGACAAGATTAGTTAAACCGCTTAAATTTGAATTGAGTTTGACGAAAATCACATAGCCGGACAAAATATTTTTTCTGGCAACGTCCATTATTATTGAATCGCTCATCATATCCGGCACGTAATTAGGATCAAATTTCATTGCAAGATCAGTTATAAAATCCTCTTCGTTGTCGCAATTATTCACTTCGTAACGCTCAACAACGATCGAATAATTACGCCGTTGAATTTCTTCAGTAAAAATTGAAATAAATCCATCGTCATTATCTTCAGAAAGATCAGCTACAATAGCTTTATTCTGTTCAGCCTCAGTTATCATTGTATGCAAAAAACGACGAGCTCCGGGAACTCTTTGCCACCAAGCCTCTAAATCTTCACTCGTCAACATATCTAAATTTGTATTCATTTTTCATTCTCCAATTTCTAAAATTAAAATTTCTCATTAAAAATTGATAATTGAAAATTGACTTCACATTAAGCAAAAATCATTTCCAATTATCAACTTTTATCATTAATAAAAAATTATTTTCCGTAAGATTCAAGGCGTTCTTCAACTTCGGTTTCAGTGCCCATCATATGCCAAAAAGCATAGCGGTTAAATTCGTAATTATCTTCAACCTTACGGAGCAAATTAAGTTCAACCATCTCACCGAGAAGGTTTTCAAGTTCAACGCTGCTCATCTCAGCAATTTTATCAACGCCATAGATATAGCAAGTGTCTTTGATATTCTTGATACCGATATGCACAGGACGATTATTTTCATAATAAGCCATAGCGATAACCAATGCAATGATCTCATAATAATTATCGTCGTCAAGTTTCAAAGTGATCTGAAATTTTTTATTGATCTCATCTTGAAAATCACGCTTGCCAAGCATATTTTTCAAATATTCGTCGTCAAGTTTATACGGCGGATTTTTAGTCACGTCGAAATTTCTTTGTGAATAATTATCACCTGCTGCATCAACAATCATCTTACAATAATATTGAATCAGTCCGGGATAATAATTTGCACGTTAAAAGATCGCACTCATCAAACTTTCATCTTCAATCACAAAGCCCATAAAGCTCATAGGTTTCAAAAGTAATTCAAGTGCATCAGTCGGAGTAAACGGCAATACTGAAATATGATCTAAGTTGCCAAAAGTAGAATTTTTTTCAAAGCGAATGACTTTATGCAAGCCGGCAAGGACAAATTTAAAACTATCGCTGAATTTTTCGTGCAATTCACGCAGAACATCAATAGCACGATTTTCTGAACTTTCAACGGACGCTAAAAATTCGTCACTTTCATCAAGCAAAAGCATTAATTTTTTCGGTGTCATACCTTCAGCGATCAAATTATTTTCTTCAGCCTTACCACTCATAAGATCACTAATTACGATCGAAAAATTATCCCAATCATTCACTTCTTGATCTTCAGCGATTAATTTTGCGTCCTTGAGTTCACGGACGATCTTTTCAAGTGATTTTTCAGCGTCAAGATTTTTCAATTCAATGAAGAAAGCAAAATTTTCATTTGCCGGATCATTTTCAATATTTCTGACTTGACGAAGAAGAGCAGATTTTCCAAGTTGACGACCGCCATAAACAAAAACCGGTCCGGACATATCACGAATTTTAGCAAGTTCTTCTGATCTGCCGATGAACATTTCCGGAGCAACAACTCCACCGGTTGTATAAGGTTGCACTCTAGCGAATGGCAAAGCGGTTTTCAGCATTTTAACGCCTCTAACACTGTCTTCAAAGCGAGTTAAATAAATCGCCATAACACGATCAATAACGATAATATTTTTGAGTTCCGGGCGTATTTTAAAAGCCTGTGCAAGTCTGCGACGATCTGCAAGGCTCAATGCAAAATCAACAAGACAAATGATCCCGCAGTCTTGTTTAATAGCATAATTCGCTACAGTCTGAATGATATTATCAACCGTTCGATTGCTTGCAAGGTAAATAATCGAAAGTCCTTTTTTAGCAACTTCAGTACCATAAACAGCAAATGGATGAGGATAAGCGGCTTTCGACGTTTGATAACCCGGAAATGCAATGTGAAAATTCCATTGATTCGGCTTGATTCTCTCGACAGTCTCAATAACAATGTTGTCAAATGAAAAATGTTTTAAAAGTTCCTTGATCGAAGTTTCAGCACGTGATTGAAGATCAGTATTGAGACCTTGCCAGGCTGAAACAACATCAGCGGCATCTTTCTCGGAACGATTTTTAAACGAATTTCCTTTCATACGAGTATAAATTTTTTCAAGTGATTCACTCTTACTTTTGAGGCAAGAATTAAAAATATATTCGTAACCGTTAAGGAAATTATCAAAAGAATCATTCTGACTGTCGATAACGTCAAGTGCATTGAATTGAGAATTATTTTCTTCCCAACGGTTAAGATAATCTTCAGCAACGGTTAAATTTCCAAGATTAAGCTGACGATAAGTCTCTGCAATGATTGGATATTTTTCATTGATACTTTCACCGGGATTTAATTGATTCTCTAATTTCTCCTCAAGCATATGCAGTCTTTGTTCAAGTGCATTTTTGTGAGGCAATGACGCTTTTGCAATGTCAGCACTGCAAGCATTGATAAAACGCTGAAAAATTCCGGCATTCTTCGTTTCTGTGAAATGTTCTTTAGCCTCTGTTGCAATCGTAATGTAACGATCGATCTCTTCTTGATCGGTTATTCGATCGTAATTGCGATCAAGTTCAAGATTGTCAAGAAATTCGTGATAAATTCGATCGATCTGACGATCAACTTGTTTTCTGACATTCTCATAGCGGCGATCAAGTTCTTCATCGGAACGATCGATCATTTCACGGAAATTAATTTCTAACAGCTTTAAAACTCCGAGATCGTAATTTCTGACAGCTGTTTCATAAGCGATATTAACAGCAGATTTTTGATCGAGATTTTTAAGTGCTTGATCGTATTCAAAAACACGATTAGCAAACGAAAATGACTCCGTGCCATATGATTTAGTGATCGGCAGACATTCCGCCGTCAATTCAAGATATTTTGATCCAAGCAAACAATCACGATAAAACAGCGAATTATCTTTACCGTTGATCTGTTCAGCAAGATTTTCAATAAATTTTATGAATACCGCTGCACCGAGAAAGTTTACTGAAACTTCTTGATTGACGCTTTTAAATTCTGTAACAATATCATTCAAAATTTCAAGTGCCTTTGCACTTGGAGCTTTATGCTTGCCGGAAGATTTTATAGAATCGATACGCTTTTTGGCTAAAGTATAAGAAAGCAATGCAACCAGCGATTGTTTAAAAAGATTCATCTGACGTGTTCTTTCAACGCTGATAAATTTTTCATTCTTCTTTGATTCAACCTTAATACTACTCCAAATTTCGTCGAGATAATCACCGATTTTCGCTTCTGAAAAAATTTCTTCATTGATAACCGCTGATTGATTTTCAAAGCGTCTAAGGTCTTCATCAGCAAAATTATTGCAGTAGTTAATAATTGTATCCATATTAAAGGTTTCATCTTCAACGTTTAACATTGTGCGAACCTCACCATCGTGATCATAAAGCTGTTTAACAAGTCCTTTCGATCGTGGATGTTTAATTTGCACACGAACAACAGCATCAGCACGACTTCTAATCGTCTGCACTAATTCAAATGCTTTTTTAAGATCGCTTTCAATCGTTGAATGATCGACATTGAGGCAAGAGATAAATGAAGCGTGAGTTTGTTCAGCAAAATTTTTGAAGAGATTTATTAATTTCTTCGTTGAAGGATAATTTTTTAATGCAACATTCGATCTGTCCTCATTGAGTTGATTCCAGCGACTTTTAAGTTGAAAACTCATCGGCTCCGGCGGAGCGAAGAAACTTTTAATTATCGCCGCAAGATTTAAATGATCATAAAGGTCATTGCTGTCAACATTAGGTATAGTAAAATAATTATCCCAAAAATCAAACGGATCAAAGCCGCGCAAATTCGGCAAATTCATAGGATCATCAAGGATATAACCGACTTCTAAATTCAAATTTGATGCCCAATCTTCATTTTTGGAACTTTGACGCAGATCCAAAAGATGCAAAAAAAGCATTCCACGACTTGCATTGCCTCGAATGAAAAATTTCGTAGCACTAAAAAGAATTTCTTGAATAAAACGATCTTCATCTGACAAATCGCTAAATTGTTGCTTAATACTTTCGGAATAAGATGAGCTAATCACTTTATTTGAACTTTTCGGCTTATTGTCAATTACAGATTGAAAATCATTCGTTGATTCGTTAATTTCTTGAAAATTGTTGTCGTCGTCAATTTCGTCATTTAAATCTTGATTCGCTGTCTCTTCTGATTCAATAAGATCATCATTTGAATTTTCAACTTCGTCAATTTCTATCTCAGAATTTTGATTGACTTCTTCAATAAAATGATCTTCTTCAGTTAAGGTAGATTTTTCATCTTCAGCGTCAAAATTTTCTTCGTCAACTTCGTCATTTAAATTATCATCTTCTGAATGATTTTCAATTTCATTGTATTCATCAGAAAATTTTTGATCAAACAACTTTAATTGATCGCTGTCATTGATAGGCTTAAGATCAAATTCTTCTTCCGGTTCATTATAATTTTCATTTTCATTTTCAATTTCAGCGTCAATTTCTTCGTCCTCAACTTCAGAAAAATCATCTTCAGCATCAACATTTTCAACCGAAACAAGATCAGCCCATTCATCTTTCGGAATTTCAACGCCATTTTCATCAATTAATTTGCAAGCGTCTTTTTTGAGTTGAAAGATATAAATATCAATTACATCAAGACTTTTGAAAAATTCGATCCACGCCGTGATATTTTCAAATTCTTGATCAGTGATAAGAAATAAACCGTTGACTTGTTTGTGCAATTTGCGATCTTCTCTATAAACATTCAAGAAATTATCAACATTTTTAATCCAGTTATCGTCAAGAAACAACAATGAGAATACAAAAAACATTTGCACTGAATTTGGCAGTCTGATAATCGAACGAATCCAAGCTCGACTCATTTCGCCATCAGCTTTGTTATAATTCTTCTTTCCTCTGAGTTCCCAAATCGTTGCAAAAATAATATAACGGCGAAAATAATTAGCAATGCGCTTTTTGTTCGATTCGCTAGAGTTTTTGGTAAGTTTAATATTTTTAACCGAAAGCACACGAGAAAGCAAATCACGACCTTGATCATTGAGGTAATAAAAATTTATTTCCTGCCATTCAACTTTATCAGCGATACCCCAATTATAAAGTTTATCCATAATCACAGGCAAAAATTGACTTACTTTATCATCCGGATCATCTTCAAAAGTCGGATCAGATGAAAAAATTCGACACTTACAAAAAGTGCGTAAAATAGGATAAGAAAGAGATTCACGACCATTGACAAATTCGTGTAACTTGCTATTTAACGATTTAACCGAAAGATTTTTCTTGATCTTCTTGCTTTCGACCTTAAAAGAATCTTCATCAACCATTGAGTTATCAAGTGGAATATTTGATAATTCAGCCTTTGAACTAATTTCTTCAATTCGTTGAAATATTTTAATTCGTTCCGTTGCCTCTTCAGTGAGCTTTTCAACTTCAACAGGTTTATTAACTTCTTCGACTTCTTCGATTTCAATTTCTTCTTCTTCTGATTCAAAATGCAAAGAATTTTTTAAAAGTGCATACGCTAAAAATTTATTTTCCGGAAAATTTTCTTGAATTTCCAAAAAAGCCTCCGAAGTAATTTTTGAAGGATCTTCGATCTTCTCTGCAACGTCTATAAATTTGATACCTTCTTTGTTGAAAACGTCTGCATCAATTTTTTCAGCCTTAGCCGCTAATTTAAATGCTTGTCTCTTCAATCGTTTAGCCGCGTCAAGTTGATTTTCATCATCAGAAGAACAGACTAAATTTTTGAATTTCGCAAGAACGGTTTTTAATTCACTGGCTAAATGCTGTCGATCCATATCTTTAATAGCTTCGTCAATTACGGCGAGCTTTTTTGTTTTGACTGCTGATTCTAAAGCGTCCACTTTTGACAGAGTGTCTTGCATTTCTAAAATTTCTTCAAGTAACTCTTTTACTTCATCTGAATTTGCATCAACGAATAAATTATTATCGATCGCTCTAATTATTTCAGACAAGATCGGTTTTAATTGTCTTCGTGATAAACACATATCTGAAAATAATTCTTTTAAGATCGTAATGGTTTCAGCTTTTAATTTTCCGTTTAATCTGTCCATAATAACCTCCTATCTTATAAAAAATTTTTATTCCGCAACGTCGATCAATTTGTGATCAAAAAATTTTTTAATCAACAAAACTTTTCAGCGTTAATTAAAAATTCATTCGACAAGTTGATTAAAATTCCTGTACAAGAATCATTATGAATTAACAACTTTCAACGCTTAATTTTGCACAAAAAAATAATGTCGACTGCAATTTATGATCGCAGATCAACATTATCAATTTAAAATTATTTATTCACAAAATTTTTTTCAACTACTTCACCAACGGCTCCAGCTATGCCAAGACTTTTACCATTTTCAATAAATTCGATCGCTCCGGCATTGCCCGCCATTACATAAATATTATCGTTTGCTTTCCACGAAAGAGTTTGTCCGGGATTAGCAGTATCTTCATAAACTATTCTTCCGTCAACAGTAATTCTCGTCCAACAATAATCATTGAATTTTAATTGCAAATTTAATCCGTTTGAAACATTGCTTGCAGAATCAGGCGTTGAGGCTGACGCTGAAGATGTTGATCCTGTTGACGATTGTTCTTGTTCGATCGGTGGATTCTGCGCAATTTCTTTACCTTCAATATTTGTAAAATAATACCATAAGCCTCCGGCGATCGCTGCAACTAAAATTATCGCCGCAACAAGTAATCCACTACTTGAGTTTTCTTTATTTCGACCGCCTGAATTAATTTTAATTTCCGGTTCAGATCGTTTTTGATTATTCATTTCCGGCAGAGGTTCATTGACTACTTTTGAAGTCTCATCTTCATAATTTGATGAAACATTTTCAGTTTTCGGTGATTCATTAACAGCTGAAGATTGAGAATCAACAGACACAGGCGGCGGAGTCGGTGCAACTTCTTCTGAAAATTGATGAGATAACTCTTCACCATTGAGTTTTAAAAAGTTACCATAATTTTTTATAAAGCCTTTTGTATAAACGTTGCCCGGCAGTTTATCATATTCACCTTTTTCTATTGATTCAATGTAAAGCGCACGAATACTTGTGCCCTGTTCAATATCTTTGATTGAAAGTTTTTGACGCTCGCGTTCACGACGCAAGATATCGCCTACCATTTTGCAACATCTCCTTTCATCAAAAGCATTTTACACGATATAGACAAGAAAAGCAAACATTTTCACAAATTTTTAATAAGAATTTTTTTATTTTGAGTGTAATTTTTGTAAACGCTCTTTAATCTGACGTTCAAAGCCTTGATCAGTTGGATCATAATATTTAACTTCTAAAATTTTTTCCGGCAAATAATTTTGTTCGACGAAATGATTTTCAAAATCGTGAGGATACAAATAACCTTCGCCGTGATGAAAAAATTTTGCGCCTTTATAATGACTATCACGGAGATAAATAGGAACTTCACCACAATCTTTATTTTTAACGTCATTGATTGCTTTATCGATTGCAAGATAAGCAGAATTACTTTTCGGAGCGGTCGCAATATAAATCACAGCTTGAGCAAGTACAATTCTAGCTTCAGGCAAGCCAATGAATTGAACAGCTTGAGCCGCTGCATTTGCAATAACTAAAGCCTGTGGATCAGCATTTCCGACATCTTCAGCGGCACAAATCACAATTCGTCTTGCAATGAAATTAATATCTTCACCACCAACGATCATTTTTGCTAAATAAAAAATCGCCGCATCAGGATCACTTCCACGCATACTTTTGATAAATGCTGAAATTGTATCAAAATGATTATCAGATTTTTTATCGTAACGTTGAATGCGATCGCCTAAAATTTCGTTGAGGACTTCGATCGAAATTTTTTTGTTGATTGAGGCTGTCTGCTCCAAAATGTTCAAAGCAATTCTAGCATCACCGTTAGCAAAATCAGCAATAATTTCAAGTACATTATCCTCAAAGGAAATATTTTTATCACCGAGTCCACGATCGCTATCATTCAAAGCCGCTTGCAAAATATTTTTAATGTCTTCATTCGTCAATTTATTCAGCTTGACGATCCGAACTCTTGAAAGCAATGCAGGATTAACTTCAAAAAATGGATTTTCAGTCGTCGCACCGATCAAGATCAATCGTCCATCTTCAACATAAGGCAACAAAACATCTTGCTGACTCTTATTGAAACGGTGAATTTCATCAATAAATAAAATTGTTCGCCGTTGATAAAATCGCCTTTGATCTTCAGCCTCTTTAACGATATTTTTAATGTCGCTGATACCAGACAAAGCCGCATTGAGTTTTTTAAAATTGCTTTTCGTCGTCGCAGCGATAATCTTTGCAAGCGTAGTTTTACCGGTTCCAGGCAAGCCATAAAAGATCATTGAAGGCATATTACCGCTTTCGATCATCTTTCCGAGATAACTTTTAATGATCTCTTGTTGCCCGACGAACTCATTTAAATTGCGTGGTCTCATTCGTTCGGCTAATGGTTGAAAAATTTTTTTATCTTCTTCAGTCGACATTTCAAATAAATTCATTCTCAAGCCTCCGAAATTTTTTGTTAATTATATCATTCGTTCGATCTTTTGAAAAATTCATCTTGAAATTTTTTGCAAAGCTCTTTATTAATTTTATAAAATTCTTCTCGACTCATTTCAGAAGAATATTTTTGATCATAAAATTCATCAACACGACAGAAAATCGGACGTTGATCATAAATCTTGCAGAGATTTGAATTTTGATCTAAATGTTTACAAGAACCGTCAGACAATGCAAGATATTTCGCAAAAAAAACTTCACCAACTTTTCTACAGCAACAGCCACATTTTTCACAAGGAAACATTTTTTAAAACCTCACAATCAAAAAATTTATAAAAAAAATTTCTAAGCCGATCGATCAGCTCAGAAATTTATTGTTGATCAGAATAAAAATTTTTGCTTTCGTAAATGAATATTCATCAAAATAGTTATCGCCATTATATTAGTTGTCAAGGAACTGATTCCGTAACTCATCAGCGGTAAAGGTATTCCGGTAACCGGCATTATTCCTGTAGTCATTCCGACATTAACAAGCACGTGAAACGCAAGCATTGAAGTTATTCCGACGGCTAACAATCTTCCGAAATTATCAGCGGCATCTTTTGCGATCTGCAAGCCGCGCCATAAGACGATCAAATAAAGCATTAATAAAACAACTGCACCGACAAAACCTAATTCTTCACCGACGACTGCAAATATAAAATCTGTATGATTCTCCGGCAAAAAATTCAGTTGACTTTGAGTCCCTTCAAATAATCCTTTACCAAAAAGCATACCCGATCCGATCGCAATTTTAGATTGAATTATATGATAGCCGGAGCCTAAAGGATCAACGTTCGGATCAAGGAATACCATTATTCTCATCTTCTGATAATCTTTCATAAAATGCCATAGCAGAGGCATTGAAGCGATCCCGGCGATTATAATTCCGATCAAAAGTCTAATTCTAATTCCGCAGATAAAAATCATTCCGAAGAAGATCGCCATAAAAACTAATGACGTTCCAAGATCAGGTTGTTTCAATACTAATAGAAACGGTAAACCAATATAACCGGCGATCGGTAACAAATCTTGTAACGTGTTTAATTTTCCTATTCGATCCTCTAATATCGCTGCAAGACAAATTATCATAATCAGCTTTGAAAACTCTGACGGCTGAAGACTGATCGGACCGATTTGAATCCAACGTTGTGCACCTAATGCGGCGTGACCGACTAACATAACAGCAAGCAACATTATTATATTGAAAATGTATAATTTATTTCCGTACTGTTGAAGTCCACGATAATCAAAATTCATAAAGAAGATCGCCAACACAATATTAATAAATGCAAAAATTCCTTGACGCTGAACAAACCAAAATCGCTCTTCACTAGGATTGTTGACGTGAGTTGCACTGCTTATTATCACAAGACTATAAATAACAATTCCTATTGCCGCGATCAACAATTCAAAATCAATCTTGCGAAGCATTCTTTTGGTGTCCGGCGAAAATACAGCCAATTTTTTTACTTCCTCTCATTAATTCAAAATTTCAAAAGCAATTCTAACATTAACAATTCAAATTTTCAAGGAAAATTAATCAGCGACAACTTTATTTCTTCCGGTCGTCTTAGCTTTGTAAAGACGAACATCAGCAATTTTTACATTCTCTTCAAAAGAATCTTTTGCAAGCATTTCAGCACAGCCAAAACTCATAGTAACTTTGAGATCATTTTTATTGAAGTGACAAACAGAGTTCATAACCGTAAGACGAATTTTTTCAGCTAGATTTATTGCGTCAGATAAATTTATATTCTCAAGAATAATTATAAATTCTTCGCCGCCCCATCTATAAACATTTCCATTATTTTTAACTTCTGATCTCAAAATCTTTGAAACATAAATTAATACTGCATCACCGGCATCGTGTCCATAAGTATCGTTGACTTTCTTAAAAAAATCTATATCACACATAATAATTGACAGCGGTGAATTATTTTGTGGATCACTTAAAATTTTTTGATAACGTGTCTGATAATCATAATCGAATCCTAAACGATTTTTTAATTCCGTCAACTTATCGCGTTGAGAATCAGCAAGAAATAAATCAGACTCAAGAGCCATACCACAAATAAAAGCGGCGATCGAAAGTCGTTTTGAATCTTCTATTTCGTCAAAGCCTTTATCATTTCCTAATTTATTTATGACTTGAAAAGCTCCAATGATCTCACCACGACAATTTGAAACCGGCATAACTAAAATTGATTTAGTGGTGTAACCTGTCTTTTCATCAACTTTTTTATTAAAATCCGGGTGATTTTCAGGATCATTAGTTACGATAGTTCGATTTTCTGCAAGTGCACGACCAACAAGCCCGGTTTTATCACTAATAATGATCTGATCAACACCTGTAGCCGCTTTCGTGATCAATAAATGTTCTCTTTTGTCCCATTTCCAAAAACTTGCTCTATCTGCTCCGGCTAATGTCCTGCCTAGATCTGCAAAAATTTCAAATACTTTAATATGATCATTTTCACCATTTTTGCTCAAACGCATTTCATTATATAAATTTTGAATGATAGAAAAAATATTATCTAAAATCTGCGCAGCATTATTATTCATCGCTGATCAATCCTCCACTACAACTACAAAACAATTTCATCACCGATCTTAGCAAATGAAATATTTTTATTACATTCAAAAATTTTGTTTTCAAGCTCAGAAAGTTCCTTATCAGTTCGTCCAGGTGAATGATGTATAAAAATGATTTTCTTTGCTCCAGATTCCTCAGCAATTTTAATACCGGCTTCCGGCGTAGAATGTCCATAACCTTGATATTTATGATATTCTTCATCAATGTATTGTGCATCATAAAGCAACAGATCACAATTCTTTGCAAAATTTATTAGTGCCTTGCAACTTTCAATAGAATTGTGTTCAAAGTCCGTAGCATATACAATCGATTTTCCATTGTACGACAATTTATAAATTGTTGATCCGCCGGGATGATTGCCTTCTATAGCATCAACAGAAACATTACCTATCGAAAAATGATATTGATCACCATTAACTAAAAATTTTTTCGGCAAAATTTTAAAATTTACATCTGCAGGATAACTTGAAATTTTAATGGGCCAAAACGGTGGTGAGATCAATCGATCAATAGCATCTTGAGGCAAAAGTCCTGATCTTTCTTGTGAATAAATATTAATCGTTCGATCTTTTTCAGTCAATGCAAGAAAAAAAGGCAGTCCTATAATGTGATCAATGTGCATATGAGTCAGCAAAATAGTTATATGAGAATTTTTTAACGGACTTGCATTGAAAATTCCTGAACCTGCATCAAGATATATTTCTTCATCACCTGCAAGTACTTGATAACAAGAAGTCGAACCGCCGTAAATTGAAAAATTTTCACCTTCAACGGGCATAGAACCTCTGGAACCAAGAATTTTTAAACTAATTTCATTGTTCAATTTTCATTCACCTCCACATCTTTTAAAGAATTTAAAATAAAAATCTCAAAATTTTTAGCTTTTCCTTTAAGTTTAATATCTTCACCTAATGACGTAACATCAGCACTAGAACCTAAAATATCAACTACAGCATTAGAAATTAAAATTTTCCCGCCAGGTGCATTAGCCTCTAATCTTGCCGCAGTATTAACAGTGTCACCGATAGCAGTATAATCCATTCTAAAACTTGTTCCGATATTTCCAACGACTGCGCTACCCCAATGAATTCCTATACCAAAAGAAATTTTGTAATTGTAACGCTCCATAATTTCTGCACCTAATTTTTCAGAGCCGGTGATCATATCCATAGCAGCATTACAGGCAAGATGAACAGCATTTTTTTGAGGAAGTGGCGCATTCCAAAAAGCCATTGTACAATCACCAACAAATTTATCTAAAGTTCCGTGATTTCTTCTGATACATTCCGCCGTCAAGGTTAAATAACGATTTAAAATTTCAACGACAGTTTCCGGCGGTAATTTTTCACTCATAGTTGTAAAGCCGCGAATATCTACAAAAAGTACTGCAATATTGCATAACTTGCCGCCTAAATTGAGCGAATCAGTACCATTTTCAAGAAGTTGATCCATAACTACAGGATCAACATAGTGACCAAAAGTAGATTTAATTTGTTCTTTCTCTGAACTTGCAAGCATATAATTTGTAGAGATCGCTCCGACAAATAGAAAACTTACTGAAAACGGTATCCATAAAACGTGGAAAATATTTCCTATTGAATAATTTATTTTGCAGAAAATGATCCAGCCGATACAAATACTTAACCAAATTATAGTCATCTGCTTAATTTTACCGTTACGAAAAAATAATTCAGCGGCAAAACTTAAAATAAACAAAATTACTAATTGATAAATCTCTTTAACTTCACTAGGAAAAAATCCTTTTTGAAATGCTTGAATCATATTAGCGTGAATATCAACGCCATACATTAATTGTGAACGATCTAAAGCCGTTGGCATAGCATCTTGAAGTCCGGGAGCATAAGGACCGATCAAAACAATTTTATTTCGATAAACTTCAGGATCAATATTTCCTTCTAATAAATCCCAAAAATTATTTTTAACTGAATAACTCTTAGCAGTGAATGGCAAATAGAAAATTCCATT
>JAFUZV010000217.1 GCA_017476425.1 Selenomonadaceae bacterium | reverse complement strand
GAGTATCGTTCCTGTGATCGCCGTCTTCGGAAAATTATTTGTTAATGCACTCAAAGGTGTTGCACCGATCTTAGTCTTCGTGCTTGTCATTAATGCACTAAGTCAAAAAGCGGAATCATCAAAGATAATGAAACCTATAATTTTTTTGTATATGTTTGCAACTTTCTGTGCGTCACTTGTTGCAGTTGCCGCTTCGTTTATGTTCCCGACGAAATTAGTTTTGCAAATGACGGACGCTGAAATAACTCCGCCTTCTGGTATCGTTGAAGTTTTGCAAAATGTTATAATGAATGTTGTTGATAATCCTATTCACGCCTTGACGAATGCAAATTATATAGGAATTTTAGCTTGGGCAGTTATAATTGGTCTTGCGCTTAAAAATGCCGGTGATACAACTCACGAAGTCGTCAGTGATCTTGCTAAGGCAGTTACCAAAGTTGTTCAATGGGTAATTCGTTTTGCGCCGTTCGGTATTATGGGACTTGTTGCTGATTCGATCGCAACCAGCGGCGTTGAAACTCTTCTTGGTTATGCTCGACTTCTTGCTGTCTTACTCGGTGCATTCTTCAGCGTCGCTTTGATTATGAATCCTTTGATCGTTTTCTTGAAATTGCATATGAATCCTTATCCGTTAGTTTTTGCAACTCTCAAAGAAAGCGGACTTTATGCTTTCTTTACAAGATCATCAGCGGCGAATATTCCTATTAATATGAATCTTTGCAAACGTCTCAGACTTGATCCGGATTTTTATTCGATCTCAATTCCATTAGGTGCAACGATCAATATGAGCGGCGCAGCAATTACAATCGCTGTGCTTTCACTTGCAACGGCTTACACTATGGGTATTAGTATTGATATGCCGACTGCGTTATTACTTTGTTTGATCTCAACTGTTGGTGCTTGTGGTGCGTCAGGCGTTGCAGGCGGATCACTTTTGTTAATTCCTGTTGCTTGTTCATCGTTCGGTGTCAGCAGTGATATTGCAATGCAAGTTGTTGGTATAGGTTTTATAATCGGCGTGTTGCAAGATTCTTGTGAAACGGCTCTTAATTCGTCGAGTGATGTTCTTTTCACCGCAACGGCGGCTTTCTCAATGAAAAAAGATTTGAAACCTTCTGATCTCATTCCTCAGCCGGAAGAATAAAAAGTTTTTTCAAAAAAAATAAGACTATCGAAAAAATTTGATCGATAGTCCTTTTTTATTTCAATTATTAATTTCCCATTACCAATTATCAATTAAACTATTCCTTGACGAAGTAGATCAGTTAAATGAACAATTCCAACGACAACATTATTTTTATCGACAACAGGCAAAACTGTAACCGGGCGCGGCTTATGTTTCTCCATAACTGATAATGCTGCCGCTGCAAGTTTATCCGGCAAAATCGTCAATGGTTCTTCTTTCATAATATTTTCGACGGACTCATCAAGTAAACTTTTATCTTTGCTGATCGCCCGGCGAATTATTCCATCAGTGATAATTCCGACCATATGATTTTTATTATCGACAACGGAAACTGCGCCGAGTCCTTTCTCAGTCATAACAAATAATGCATCTTTAACAGTCTTTCCGATCTCAATGATAGGATTCTCTTCGTCAATGTGCATAACATCAGCAACAGTAAGTAATAATTTTCTGCCGAGTGCTCCACCGGGATGAAACATTGCGAAGTCTTGAGAAGTAAATTTTTTCTTCTCCATAAGAGCCATAGCGATCGCATCACCCATTGCAAGAGTCGCCGTTGTCGAAGCAGTCGGTGCAAGACCTAACGGGCAAGCCTCACGCTCAACGCCAATATTTATAAAGTAATCGCAATTTTTTCCTAAAGTTGAATCACGTCGACCGCACATAGCAATTATTGACGCGCCGATTCTTCTAATGACCGGCAAAATGTTGACGATCTCCGAAGACTCACCACTATTTGAAATTGCAATAACAATATCGTGTTCAGTAACCATTCCGAGATCGCCGTGAAAAGCCTCAGCAGGATGCATAAAAAATGATGGCGTTCCAGTTGATGCAAGTGTAGCGGCGATCTTTCGTCCAATGTGACCACTTTTGCCCATACCGGTTACAACAACACGAGCCGGACATTTTAAAATTGCTTTAACCGCTGATTCAAATTCATCGTCAACACGTGGAATTAAATTTTCTATCGCCTCAGCTTCAATTTTCAATGTTTCAATCGCTTTATCTTTGATCATTTACAAAACCTCATTGAAATTTTTTAACAGCATTATGAATTTCAAGCACTTGAGTCAAAAGTTCTTCTAATTTATCAAGATAAACCATATTTGCGCCGTCACTCAATGCTTCTTCCGGATTATCGTGAACTTCTAAAAATAAACCGTCGACACCTGCCGCCACCGCTGCTCTTACTAAATACTTTACAAATTCACGTTGACCCGCTGAAGTTTTGCCGCCACCGCCGGGTAATTGTACAGAGTGAGTTCCGTCGAAAATCACAGGATAATTAAACGATCTCATAATCGGAAAACTTCTCATATCAACAACAAGATTATTATAACCGAGTGATGCGCCGCGTTCGGTCAACATAATTTTATTTGTTCCGGCATATTCCAACTTTTCAACAACATTTTTCATATCGTTCGGCGAAAGAAATTGTCCTTTCTTGACGTTGACAACTTTACCGGTATTCGCCGCCGCCTCAAGCAAATCAGTTTGTCGACAGAGAAACGCCGGAATTTGAATTATATCTGCAACCTTGCCAACTTCTTCAGCTTGAATTGTTTCGTGAATATCAGTAACGATCGGCACATTCAATTTTTCTTTTATGTCAGCAAGAATTTTCAAGCCTTCTTCAAGTCCTGGACCTCGATAACTTTCGTGTGAACTGCGATTTGCTTTATCAAATGACGCTTTAAAGACATAATTAATTTTAAGACGCTCGGCGATCTCTTTAATGCCTTTACCGATTTTGAGAGTACGATCACGATCTTCAATAACGCAAGGTCCGGCAAGTAAAATTAATTCACCGTTACCAACTTCATAATTTCCAACTTTAACAATATTCATTTGATCACCTCAAAAAATTTTTTTACATTTTTGAATAAATTTCGTTGACGATCTTCAAATCTTCTTCAGTATCGACACCTATAAATTGATTGTCGCTGTGCAAAACTTTGATCTTGTAGCCATTCTCAAGTGCACGAAGTTGTTCAAGTGATTCACTTTGTTCAAGCGGCGTTGGTGACATTTTTGCATACTTCAAAAGAAATTCACGACGATAAGCATAAATTCCGATATGTTTATAGAATGGTGACTTGTTGGCGTTACGTGGATATGGAATTTGTGAACGTGAAAAATAAAGTGCATAATTATTTTGATCCGTAACGACTTTAACATTATTTGGATTTTTGATCTCTTCAATGTCTTTTAATTCTGTTGCAACGGTTGCCATTTGTAAATTTTCATCATCATTGAAAAGACTGATCAAAGCATCGATCAATGAAGGTTCAATTAATGGCTCATCACCTTGCACGTTGACGATTAGATCGACATTATCAAAATTATTTGCTACTTCAGCAAGTCGATCAGTTCCTGTCGGGTGATCTGCTCTTGTCATCATAACTTCACCGCCGTGATCTTTGACGGCTTTAAAAATTCTTTCGTCATCAGTTGCAACGATCGCTTTGTCGATCAATTTTGCTTGCGACGCACGATCATAAACTATGCAGATCATTGGAACGCCGCAAATTTCTTTCAATGGTTTACCCGGCAGTCTCGTTGATGAGTATCTTGCAGGAATTACACAAATTGATTTCATTAAATTAACACCTCACTCATAAAGTTTTCAATTTGATTTTGTATAAATTTTTCCATTATAAATTCTCGAACGTGTCTCATCAAAATTATCATTAAAAATACTTTTACTCGGATCATAAGAAGTTGTTTTTATATTCATCAAGTCAAGCAATGAATGAATCATATAATCATTCATATAAGGCTTATCGATCGATTTTTTCATTGCATTCCATTTTTCAGCGTGATTAATTTTAAATTTCGACGATGCCCAAACAAGCATTGGAATTTCAATCATATGAAAATTGCCTTCTTCTTCAATACTATGACCGGAAAACTCTCTATTATCATAAACTTCTTCACCGTGATCTGATATGTAAATTATAACTGCATCTTTGTCGATAAAACGTTTAATAATTTCGTCAACGATATAATCATTGTAAAGCATTGCATTATCATATTTAGCCGTAGTAATTCGACCTTCTTCAGAATTTTTATTTTCGTCGGATGCCGTGAATTTTGAAAATGTTTTTGGATAACGTTTATCATATTGCTGATGAGTGCCTTCAAGATGTAAGACGTAAAAATTTTTTTCATTGAAATTTTTTGCTAGAGATTCATCAAGAGTTGGCAATAATGCTTCATCTTTCGTACGCTCTTCATAATAAAGATTATGATCGATTGTCTCAGTAAATTTTGCCTCATTACAACACTTTGAATATAATTCATCAAGACTTCCGAACGTTCCAAAAGCACTTTGATTAGATAGCCAAGCCGTATGATAATTACACTCTTTTAAGATATTGAAAAGATTCGGCTTGTTATACCAAATATCTTGCTCATTGATTGAATTATAATTTATTAGCCAGACATTTTTATTTGTGTCCTTTTCGGCAAAGTTGAATAAAAGCAACATAACTGCTGTTGTATTATTTCCGCAAGCGATCACATCATTAAATCTCAAAATTTCACCGTTGTTATATCTACTTTTTAATAGTGGCGTTGTAGGAAGATCATAATTATAAATTTGCATATGATTTCGATCGTTTGATTCACCTAAAATAAAAATCACATATGGAATATTTGATCCATCATTGATAATTTCATCGTGAGCATTTTGCACTTTATAAAAAATTTTTTCCTTGTTGCCTATAAACTCATAACTGTAATAACTATAATATATTGCACGTCCAACATTCGTAACAATGTAAAAACTCATACACTTATTTCCAATTATAAAATTTGTAGTCACGATTAAAGTTGCTAAAGCTACAAAAATTTTTTTACTCAGAGGTGAATGAACCTTAGTAAGTCTTTGAAGAATATCATTGAAAAATTTTATAATCAGAAGACCGATCGTTATAACAACAATCGCAAAAATAAGAGTATCAAATTTAAAAATATAATCCTTTAAAAACTCTTCAATAGATGATAGATTTGTAGTCATTAATATTTCAGCTTGAGTATTTCTCAATACATCACGGAATTTATAGAGTAAGAAAACATCTACCAAAAATATAATTGTCCACGCAGTCAAGAAAAATATTTTTAAAAGCATTTTTAGAAATTTTATTTTGTTGAATAAGTGAATAAAAATAGCGATTGTAAAAATCACAATTAAACTATTGGCTAAAATTATTGCAATTATAGTTAAAATGACCGGCGTTTTTTCAATGATAATCATTACAATATTGAAAATCGCTGTCAAATTTAGCAAAAACAATGCCGCTATAAAATATCCTTCTTGTTCGATCGTTTCTTTGATATACTTCAAAAAAAATTCTTTCATCAAAAATTTAGTCCTTCTCGATATAAAAAACAATTAACTCATTTCATCAATTTAGCTTTAATTTCATTCAATCTACCTTTGAGATTTACATTGTTATCTTTCTTCTCAAGATAAGCCGCAAGAGCATAACCGATCGCACCATCATAATTGATTTTATAAAATCCATTGCCGACATCTTCCAAAAATGTTACGGCTTGACCGAGTGGAATATGTTCCAAAGCATATGACTCAACGTCAGGATATTCACGCAGGCTTATCCACTCATTGCAATTAACAACATAATAAGTATTATTTGGAGGATCAAATGGCGAAGGAAATATAAAACTTGCAGCCGTTATACCTATCACAAAAATTTCTGAGATGGTTTTAAATTTCATTTTTATTATACCTTTTTCAAAACTTCGATCTTTTAATCATTTTTATTAGAATCTAATATTTTATGATCAGGATGCATTTTTTGGTGACAATCTGGACAAAGAACTTGAAAATTTGAAGATCGATTATCACTTTTTAATGTATTTATATGGTGTACGTGCAAACCTTTACCGTTCGGAAAACGTTTTCCACATAATTCACAAGTATATTTTTTTAATCGTTTCTGTTGAGCAGAAATTTCAGACCAATCATCAGTGTAATTATTAAGTGGTGCTGTTTTGTCAGTATCAAAAGGTAAGACGTTAATCTGTCCTATATTATCATTGCCATAAACTTGAAAAAATTCTTCAAGTGAAAAGTTTTCGTAAATGTAATTTTTATTCGATGAATTTCTGTAACCTTTCCAATTCAATTTCTGCAGGCAATGTTTACAAACGTGCAATTCTTCATCAGCACTTTTAACAACTTTGTTATTTTCTATGTGGTTAACTTTAAAAATTCCGTTTGTGCTGGACGAAACAACATACTTACCAAAACTATCTTGTTTATGCTTAGTTTTTAATGTCGTACACCATACTAAATGATATTTAAATTCGCCTGTCCAATCTGAAGAATAAATTACTTGATCACGAATATATAATATTATTCGCTTGCCTTCATAAAATAAGCCTTCATCTGTATATTTGAAACGTGGATCATTAGCATAAATTTCAATGCCGGGTATAAGCGGATCAATCCATTCATCAGAAACATCTTGATCATTTTTTAAAGAAAAGTTTACTTTTTCATCTGGATTTATTCCCATTAATTTATAAATCTCTTCTGCCTTCTTCAAAAAATCCTTTAGAAAATCACTCATCTTTTTTCATATCCTTCAATAATTCCATTTTTTCATCAGCATTTGTTCTAATCCTAAATTCAACACGCCGTGATTTTTCCTTATTTTCTACACCATTGATTATTATAGGTTGACTTGAGGATAATCCGTTAGCAGTAATTTTCGATATTAACCATTCTTGTTGAGGCTGCAAATAAGGCATACGAATTGCATATTCTAAAACGCTGCGAGTTCTTGCCTGTGATAACTCCATATTTTTAAAATAAGCATTTATTCCCGTTTGTCCATACCAATCCGTTGAAGTGTGTCCTTCAATACGAATTTCTTGAATGCTGTCTTTGTATTGTGGACTTGTGAGAAGTCTTATATAACGCGGCAAAAAATCGTTTAAAGTCTGTTGAAATTGATATTTCAAACTTGCTGAACCTGTATCAAATAATATATCCGGCTCTTGAAATCTCATTGAAAGAGTTTGCTTGTCTAATTCTGCGTGCCATTTCGGTAGATCGTCTTTAAATTCTTCGTAAAGGTCATTATAAAGATTTTCTTTAATGGTAGCATAATCTTGAACTATATTATCCATATGTTTTTGCTGATTTTGAACTTTAATCATAAAAGCGATCGCTATAAACATAAATATAATCATCAAGCCGGACATTAAGTCTGATATTGACATCCAATGATCTTCAGAGGCTTTCATTTTTTACCTCCACTTTTAATTTTTTCCGCTATCAACAATACTTCTCTTAATTGATTAACAAGTGGAGTATAATCATTTGCAAAACCTTGAGAAATTTTTATTAAAAATGTCCCGAAATCCTCTAACGATTTATTAAGCGTATTATTAAGACTCTCAGAAACATTTTTACTTGACTGCTTCAGATTTTCATTATTAATTTTCATCATTTGTTCTAATTCAGCGGAAATTCTTTTAGTTATTTCAAGCGAACTTGCACTTAATTTATCAGCAGCTTGTTTTATTGAATCTCGCGTTAAAATCATAGTCCTATCAATATCTTGACGTTGCTTTTGAGAAGTTGCAGCTACTGCAGTTGATATACTTTCAATAGAATGTACTGATTCTCTTGTGAGTTTATTTATTTCTTGCTGTGACTTTTGAATGTGATCATCAACTTCTGATATATTTGTTTGTAAAATTTCAGTCAACGATAAAATTTCTTTGTGAGTCGTTTCAGAATAAGTTTTAATTTGAGAAATTGCAGAATGAATATCATTGTTAATTTTGTTCGTCATAAGATTACAAATTTCAGTTACATTATCACTTGTATCATTCACTGCGTCTTCAATATAACTATTCATAGCGACTAACGCTCTTTCGCATAATGATTGTATCGCAGGTGCAATTTCTTTAGCATCGTTAGCCGTGTCTTGTAAGATTTTTATTTCATCATTCAATTTTTTAGAATAAATATCAGAAGTTACAATTAAATTTTGCATATCCTCAGCGGCTTTAGTTAAATTTGAAGCAGACTTTTCAATTTCATTAAGTGAATTTACAGCATTACTCAAAGTCTTATAAATCAGCAGTTGATTTTGATTTGTCTTTTCGATTGTATCTTTGTAATTCTCCTGCCATTTCAATAAATTTCCAACGGCGTAATTTAGCTGCTTGAAATTATCACCAAATTGCTCTTGAATTTTATCGTTAAATTCTCTTATGGTGCTATTCAAAGCCTCAATAAATGCTTTAGAATTATTTTCTGCCATATTTTTTGCAAAGATATTAAATTCGTTTATCAATAATTCATTCGCATTCTTTATTTCTTCACGCAAATCTCGTTGTGCATCACTCATTTCAAGCCGTAAAGTTTTTATCTGACCAATAACCGTATAATCACCATCACCGACGATTGAATTTGTCAATTTATCAATAAAATCTTTTTGCCGTTCATCAATCAATTTATCACGTTCAGTTAAGTATTCAATCAGATCTGAAATTTTAGCGTCATCAGATACTTGATTTTTATTAATGCTCTGTTTTCTATAATAATGGCTTTTACAGGCAATAGAGATCATCATACCAATTATAGACGTAATAAAAGCGGTTTTCATACCTTCTAAAAGTTCAGGGACACCTGTTTCAAGATCAGCAGTATTAAAATTAAACAATCCATAAGCAATACCGGCAAATGTAAGCATTACACCTAATGAAGAAGCAACATTTGCAAAATTTAATTCTGCAGACTTACTATTTCGCAAATATATAAATGTAAATACAAGAACACTTACCATAAAGACAAGAGAAACAATTAATGCCAAAATAAATTCCTCTTTTCAAATTTATCACAAGATTAAATGAATACTTCAATGATCATTTTTTTGGTTTACCTAATTTCTCCTCAAGTCGTTTTTTAAGTTCCTGCTGAAATTCTTTTGCGCCACTTTGAAATTTAACCTCAACACAGATCACATAGATCGGAATATTCCAGCTTGCTCTTGCAACCTCAACAGGAATTTTAACAGCATCTTTTTCAGTGATAACGATCGCCTCTGCACCTTGTGCCTCTGCCTGTTGAAGTACGTCTTGCATTTCTAACATTGTATATTCGTGGTGATCCGGGTAACGCATACTTTCAATTATAATTGCGCCTAAATCTTTAAGAGTTCTTTCAAATGATGCAGGATTTCCGATCGCTGACACCGCCATAATTCGTTTACCTTTGATATTGTCAACGTCGACACCTTCACCGGCTAAATCAACATACCATTCAGCAAGCGGAATGAAACAACGAGG
Organism: Selenomonadaceae bacterium; assembly: GCA_017476425.1. Classification (GTDB taxonomy): domain Bacteria; phylum Bacillota; class Negativicutes; order Selenomonadales; family Selenomonadaceae; genus Quinella. Next base: position 33,392 of record JAFUZV010000217.1, on the reverse strand, counting down.
CTGATGAATACTTTCGACGATTTGCGCCTTTTCGTTATACTTATGAACAGTTTCACGAATATATTCACAAGAACCTTCAGCCGCTTGATCAACTTTCGTCATTAAACAAACGTCGGCGCGGCTAATATGAGACATTGATTCTCTCAAAGTTCCACGAGGTAATAAATGACCATTACCGAAGACATTGACGGCATCAACTAATAAAATATCCATATCTCTGACAAGTTGCCAATGTTGATAGCCATCGTCTAAAATTGCAACTTCTGCGCCGAAATGTTCAATAGCATATTGCCCGGTAACTGCACGCTGTGCACCGATCAAAACCGGAACATTAGGTAAATGTTTAGCAAGCATATAAGCCTCATCACCGGCTTCAGCGGCATCCATATGCAACTGTTTACCATCGCTGACAATACCGACTTCGCCGTGCCATTTAGCACGATAACCACGATTTAAAATTACAACACGATAGCCCATATCACGAATATCACGAGCTAATTTTTGCGCCGTCGGAGTCTTACCGGTTCCACCAACGGTAATATTTCCTAAACTTATAACATAGCAATTCAATTTTTGCTGTCGAGTAATTCCGATCTTATACGCCAACAATTTTATATTAACGAGTTGTTCATAAATCAGCGAAAAGATATATAAAACTGCAACCAAAATATGCATTGTTATGCCTTCAACTTCTTTATTCTGTAACATATGCAAGAAGTATGTTTGAAGGTTTTCAACTTTTTCAGTCGTTCGGACGTGTTTTGCATTCTCATTCTCTTCAAATTCAGTCAACATATTTCTAAGAAGTACTGCTGATTTTCTTGAAGCTCCTCGATTTTCTTTGACGATCGCTAAAGTTTCGATCTCAAGTCTGCGACGATGATCCGGATCGTCAAAAAGTTTTAAAGCCTCTTCAGCAAGTTCTTTCGGACTGTCAACAGTTATGCAAGCATTACGATTTTTAAATAATGCGTGAGTGTCTTTGAAATTCTCCATATGATGACCAACAATGATCGCTTTACCGTGTGCAGCAGGTTCCAAAATATTATGTCCGCCGTGAGTTACAAGCGATCCGCCGACGTAGATCACGTCACCGATCGAATAAACTTTTCCAAGTTCACCGATCGTATCTAAAATAATTATATCTTCATTATTAGAAGGTCGTTTTTGTAATTCAGTTCTTGTTGCAACAGTGAAACCTTCTTTGCTACAGATATGGACAACTTCCATAGTTCGTAATAATTCACGTGGAGCAATAACAAGTCTTGCTTTCGGATGATTCTCACGAATTTTTTTGAAAGCCTCAAGCACATAACCTTCTTCACGGCGATGAGTACTACCGGCTAATAAAATTCCTTCAGCGTTAGTTAATCCAAAATCAATAAGAATTTTTTCACGTTCTTCAGGCGTAACATCAGTATAAGTCTGATCAAATTTCGTATTGCCTGTAACAGTAACAAGATCATTAGGTGCGCCGAGTTGTCTAATATAATCAGCGTCAATAGAAGACTGCATAGCAAACAGTTTGACGGTTTTAATCATATTCGTCAAGACTGAATAGAGATATTTATAACGCTTAACACTCTTTTCACTGATTCGACCGTTGACCATCATAACCGGCACATTTAATTTTCTTGCGGCATTCAAAAAATTAGGCCAAAGTTCCGTTTCAACATTTAAAAATACTCGTGGATGTATTCTTCTTAAAACGTGAGCGGCAACGATCGGTAAATCAAGCGGAAAATAAATTATGCTGTCAGCATCTTTGATAATTCGATTCGCCATTTCATAACCACTAGTTGTAACAACTGAAACTAAGATCGGTGACTTCGGAAATTCTTGTCTGAACTCTTTGATCAGCGGACTAGTTGCAACGATCTCACCAACTGAGGCGGCGTGTACCCAAATACAATTTTTCTTTGCAACTTTATCAAGTGCGTGTTCCGGAAACATTCCCAAACTTTGTTTAATTCGCTCTGTGAAACCTCTTTCACGAATTGAGCGTATTGCAAACATCGGAATTATTAAAATTACAACGATAATTGCAACAATATCATAAAGTAATTGCATTAACTCACTCCTAATTAAATTAATAACGTCTACTGAATAAAAAAAATTTTAATTATCCATTACACATTACCAATTATTAATTAGTTATAGTTTATCGTTTACAAAAAAAAAAAGCAACCTTTATTTGTAGTTGCTTAAATTTAATTGAAAAAAATTTTTAAATAAGTTCGATCACTTCAACAAAAATATTTTTCAAATGAACTTTGTTGAAGATTTAAAATTATCTCTAAAAAAGTTTTTGAAAAAAAGATAAAGTCCGCAATTTCTCACGGACTCATCTTTAAAATTATTTAACGTTCTGACTTATGGTCTCAAATTTATATAAAACTTCGTCTAAGACTAATGTCAATTTTATATTTTATGCTTCACGACGTGGCGGACGATGTTTGCTGAAGCAGTCACGGCAATAAACCGGACGATCATTTCTAGGTTCAAAAGGCACTTCAGTTTCTTTACCGCAATCAGCGCAAGTAACCTTGAACATTTGACGACCTTCGCCGCCATCACGGTTGCGACGACGTTTGTCACGGCAATCACGACAGCGTGTCGGCTCATTCTCAAAGCCTTTTTCGTGGTAAAATTCTTGCTCGCCTGCGCTAAAGATAAATTCTTTGCCACAGTCTTTGCATACGATGGTTTTGTCTTCAAAAGTCATTAATAAAAACTCCTTATAACTAAAAAAGATTCACGACCGCTTTCAAACGGCACTTTTGAAATTATAACACAAAATTTTTAAATTGCAAGCGTGTATAATGAATTTTTCTAATCAAATTTCATAACCTCGCGGCGTGATCATATAATCTTCTTTAATATAAGTTTGTGAATTGCCAACGATAACGATCGAAAACATATTAATTTCTTCATCAAGGAAATTTTCAAGCGTCGAAATAATTTTTTTCTCATTCTCTCGGCTTGCACCTGTAACAATTCCAACAGGTGTATTTTTATTTCGATACTTCAAAATAATTTTCTGCACTTCTGAAATATTTTCAATTCGTTTATGACTCTTTGGATTATACAACGCTATCACAAAATCGCCTTGTGCCGCACATTCAACTCGCTTTTTGATCAGATCAAACGGCGTTAAAAGATCACTAAGACTAATAACAGCGAAGTCGTGCATTAACGGAGCACCTAAGATCGACGCGGCAGCATTAACGGCACTTACTCCGGCGATAACTTCAAAACTCGGACGATCATTTTTCGGCAAATTCAAAATCATTTCAAGTACTAGACCAGCCATACCATAAACGCCTGCATCACCACTTGAAACGACGACAACATTTTTTGTTAAACTTGCCTCAACAGCCGCTTTGCAACGATCGAGCTCTTGTCTCATACCTGTACCGATAATTTCTTTACCGATCAGCAACGGTTCAATCAATTTAATATAAGTATTATAACCGACAACAACCTCAGCTTGATTGATCGCTGTCTTAGCTCTGTCATTCATATCATTCAAATTGCCCGGACCAATTCCGACTACTTTTAAATATTTCATTTGTTCACCTTGATTTTAATCTCGTTTAAATAAATCTCTTGTGTAAACTTTATCCTTCACGTCTGTTAATTCATCATTCCAACGATTTGCAATTATAATATCGCATCTACTTTTGAAATCGTTAAGATCGTGAGTAACTTCCGATCTAAAAAATTCTTCAGCGTTTAAAGTCGGCTCATAGACTAAACACGGAATGCCTTTTGCCTTGATTCGTTTCATAACGCCTTGAATTGCACTTGCTCTAAAATTATCCGAAGAAGTTTTCATTATCAAACGATACACGCCGACAAGTTTAGGACACTTTGAAATAATTTCATCAGCAATAAAATCTTTTCTGGTTCGATTAGCATCAACTATCGCCGTGATCAAATTCTGCGGCACGTCCTTATAATTCGCCAGAAGTTGTTTAGTATCTTTCGGAAGACAATAACCGCCATAACCGAATGAAGGATTATTATAATTATCGCCGATTCTTGGATCTAAGCAAACGCCTTTGATCAACTCTGAAGAGTTTAAATTTCTCGACGCTGCATAAGAATCAAGTTCATTGAAATAAGCAACTCTAAGTGCAAGGTAAGTATTTGAAAATAATTTGATCGCCTCAGCTTCAGTTGAATTAGTGAATAGTAACTGCGAATCTTTCTTTTCAACTGCATCAATTAAAATCTTTGCAAAATTCTTTCCAAGTTCACTTTGATCGCCGATAACTATTCTTGACGGATATAAACAATCGTAAAGCGCACGACCTTCACGCAGAAATTCAGGCGCAAAAATTATTCTATTCGTCTGATAACGTTCACGAAGTTCTTCGGTGTAACCAACAGGAATTGTAGACTTGATAACACAGACAGCTTTCGGACAAATTTTTAAAAATTTTTGAATCGTATCTTCAACTGTCGACGTATCAAAAAAATTATGTTTCGGATCATAATCAGTTGGCGTTGCAATTATTACATAATCAGCATTTTGAAAAGCATCTTGCGGATCGATCGTTGCTCGTATATTAATTTTCGGATCAGCTAACGTTTTTTCAATCTCAAAATCTTTAATCGGTGATTTTCTTTGATTGATCAACTCAACTTTTTTTTCTAATACGTCTAAAATTACGACTTCATCATTTCTTGCAAGTAGCAAAGCATTTGATAAACCTACATACCCTGCGCCTGCAACTGCAATTTTCATATAAACACCTCAATCAAGTTGTAATAATCTTTTCTTCCGACACGCCCATATTTTTTAAATATTTTTTTATGCTGACAACTAAAACATATCTAATGCTAGCAATTAATAAATAATCATATTGAAGGCAATTTTTTATCTCATCTGGTGAATGAACAAATTTTTTTCCATCAGTATTTTTTGCATTGATTTTATCAAAATTTCCATCAACCCACAATAAAATTTCACAATAGCCAGTATCATTTATAAAATCGTAGAAAGTTTGACCAACTTCACCTGCACCGTACAAAATAATTTTACTGCCTTTAGCTATTTTCTCACGTGGAAATCTCCACTCTTTTTTCTGATATATTTCTTTATTTTTATTCGACAAGATAACTTGCAAAGGAGACTTTAATTTTAATGGCTCATTTTTATAAGGTGACAATTTATGGTAATGAATAAAAATATCAGTTGTCCACGGCATCCAATATTTCCAAGGTTTCCATTTACCTTGCAAATGAAGAATTTTCTGATCTTCTATACATTCAGATTCATCAAGATATTTACCTTCTAAAGCCTTCTGATTAAATTCATCAAAATCATTGACATTAAATGTTGCAGTATTGAAATTATAAATTAGAGGCAAGAATAAAGTTTTTTTATAGAATACTACACAAAAAGCATCATTGTCCATAAAAAAATTAATTCCATTCTTTTTATAATCAATTAACTGATCTGTCATATTCTCTTCACGCATTTTTTTAAGATTTAAGAGCATAACTCCGCTACTAAAATATTCAGAACCAATTTGTGGAAGATGACTTGCGCCATTACTCATATTAAATGCTAATGAGGCTGCTAAGCCATAATTAGAAATATCCATAGTAAATAATTCTGAAATATCTTGTGTTATGATAATATCGCCATCAAGATAAAGTAAAGTGTTCAAATTAGGAAATATATTTGGAAGATTAAATTTAATTAGCGCAGCAGGTGATACGTGTGTACCAACTCTCAAACTTCCATCTTTGATGTCTTCATAAAAAGAACTATCAGCATCAATAATATCAATCTCACAATTTGGATAACTAATTTCTTTGAAACACTCTCTATTTTGATCAGAAACGTTATCTAAAATCAAATGCACTACATAAGAAACATTATCTGCTTTATTCTCAAGCAGTGAGATGATCGACACGGCGGTGGGCATTGCATAATTGTTATCAGTGATATATGCAACGTGAAAATTCTCTGTCTTCATTTGATTCGTGTCTTAAAAAATTTTTTAGACACTTAGCCTCCTCACACTTAAAAATTTTTATTGTATCAAAAAATTAATAAGTGCTACCTAGCGGAAGGTTTAAAAATTATCTAAAACAAAGTAATAATTTTCTCTTCGGGAACTCCAGCATCTATTAAAAATTTTGATACACTTGCAATTACGCTTAATCTTACGCTTGCGATCAAAACATAATCGTAATGATCAAGATTTTTTATCTCGTCAGGCGGACATATTAATGCCCCCCTACTATTTAATTTTTCATTGATCTTATTATATTTTTTATCAATCCACATAATTATTTCACTGTAACCGATATCTTTGTTCCAATTCCAAAATGTTTGACCGACTTCACCGGCACTATATAAAACGATCTTACTACCTTTAGCAATTTTTTCTCGTGGAAATCGCCATTCTCTTTTATTAAGATCACGCTTAATTTGATCTTCAGCTCTCTTAATGACAAAAGGCATAGGCGACTTTAATTTCAATTTTTGTTCCTTGTATGGACTTATTTTTAAATACTTGAAAAAAATATCTGTAACCCACGGAAGATTATATTTCCAAGGTTTTAATTGTCGTACGGCGTGCAAAATTTTTTGATCCATAAGACATTCATTTTCATCAACATATTTATTATCACAAAATTCCTCATTGAACTCTTCAAAGTCAGTTTCCAAAAATTTCGGCACACGAAAATTATATTTTGACGACAAAAATAAAACTTCTTCATTAAAGACGATATTAAAAGCATCTTGATCCATAAAATAGTTCAGTCCATTTTTGCGATAATCGATCAGCTTTGTGGTCATATTATCAGCACGCATTTTCTTAAGATTCAAGAGCATAACTCCATTATTAAAATATCTGCTTAATGTTGAAAACATTAACGCCTCAAAATTGTCAACCACACCGGCATAATATTTTGACAGATCAATTTTAAAAAGCTCCGAAATATCTTGAATGATCAAAGTATCGCCGTCAATGTAAAGCAAAGTATCAATATCACTAAATATTTCAGGTAAATTGAATTTGAGAAGAGCAGACTTTGAAACGTGCAGATTAACTTTATTTTTCTGAAATTCTTGATAGGCTGAACTATCAGCATCAATAATATCAATCTCACAATTTGGATAACTGATCTCTTTGAAACGATCTTTATTTTGATCAGAAACGTTATCTAAAATCAAATGCACTACATAAGAAATATTAGCCGCTTTATTCTCAAGCAGTGAGACGATTGATACAGCCGTCGGCATTGCATAATTATCATCAGTAATATAAGCAATATGAAATTTTTCACTCATCAGACCACAACCTTTCATTGATAATTTATTTCAATTTATAACATTAGACAAAATTTTTGTCAACGAAAATTAATTTTGACTCCAAAGCAATGCAACGGTTACATTTTCAAATTTCGTCTTCGGCAAGGCAAATTTTCCACTCTCAACATAAGATAACGCCGCCGCTTCGCAGACATTTCCAACGCCGATCGTTTTCTTAACAAATTCTGATTCGCTTAAATTATATTTTTCGATCGTCTTTTGCAAAGTCTCAACGTCAAAAAATCTAATCTCTTTATCGATCGATTTTGCAAATTCAATCAATCCTACTTCATCACGTTTAATATCAACACTTGCAATTAATGAAATTCTTTCGATCGACTGATTAATTTTATTGCAAGCCGCCTCAACTGCCTTTGAAATTAATTCTCTTGACGTGCCACGCTTGCAGCCTATTCCAACGATCAATTTTAATGGCGTTAAATTCAAAATCGTTTCACCTGCTGTTAAATATACCGGCTCATCATTTAAAATCGCTGAATTAATTATTTTGATCGCTTCTTTCGGCTCCGGTTTTACTCCAACTCTTAACGCTAATGAATCAATCGCCATTTTATTATTAATGTCCGTCGCTGTCGTTATCACTGGTTCAGCATTAATGATCTCTGCTATTTTCAACGTCAATTCATTTGCGCCGCCGACGTGCCCACTTAATAAACTGATAACGTGTTGACCTAGTTCATCAATCACTAACACTGCAGGATCAGTTAATTTGCTTTCGATATGCTTTGCGATCATTCTTACTGCGATCCCGGTTGCTGTGATAAAAATTAGTGCGTCGAACTTATTAAAAGTATCGTCGACGATCTCACGAAGTCGATCAAAATCTCTTCCTTTAATAAAATTTCTGCAACCGTCTAAGTTAATGAAAATTTTTTCTGCAAGTTCTGCGCCGTGATTAGTTACTGAAAAAATTGCTATTCTCAAGGTTGATTCACCACTTCATTTTTAAAATCTTTATCTTTCTGAAAATCGTCCGGCACTTCAAAATAATTTAAGATCGCCGTTAGTTCCATCGACGTAAATAACCCTGTTGGTGATTCACGAATGATAATATTTTCTAACATATGAATTTGTTCCTTGTGTTGTGCTGATAAAAATATTTCTAATTCGACTGCTGATCTTGTTCTTGTGATCGTCTGCGTTTGTGCATCGCAATATCGCTGCGTCTTCTTCAGCATTTCTTCAATCAGCAAATTGCATTCTTCACCCATATCCGGCGGCGGCTTTAATGTATAAATATGCACTTGTTCTATTTTCGATTCGTTTTCTAAATTTATTAATCGCTCGTGCAAAGTCTCAACGTCAATATTATCTGAATTGAAATTTTCTATTATCGTGAAAAATAATTTCCAATTTCGATCAAGCTGATCAATATCTTTTTGATAATTCGTGTACCAGCCGGTGAAAATTTTTTGTTGTTGAAGAATTGCATAGCGTTGAGCCTCGTCCATTGATTCTTTTGGCTGTTGAGTTCTTGCTATAAGCCCGGCGATTGCAAAGACAATCACTAATGAGGCGCAGAAGTAATAAAAAATTTTTCGGTTCGGCAAAAATTTATAAAGTGCCACGAGAGAAATTATCATTGCAATCAATAAAAATGTTATCAACAAAAATGATCACCTCAGTTGAAATTTTATCACAAAAGATTATTAATTGACAGTTGAAAAAAATTTTTTGCATATTGATTGACAAGTGATATAATAGCAAGTTGTTTAGATGCCATAATTAAAAAATTTTGGTGTCGAATAAACATTTTAAATTATTATTAAGGACGTGAATACAATGAATGAACAAGAAGTAAAGAAAATAATTTTTGAATGTCTTGACGATGAACATTTTGTATCAGAGTTAAAGGTTAAACTTTTCAATATGAGCGGGCTTAAATCTCAAGCTGCTTATGATGCTAAAGCTGACAGAGTTAATGAGCTTGAAACCGAAAAGCAAAGTTATGATACAACGATCAGCGGTCTCAATGATAAATTAACTGAGCTTAAAAGTGCCAACAGTGAACTTAGAGACAAGTTAGAACAAGTGCAGGCGCAATATCAAAATGATGAAACGAAACTTGAACAATATCGCACTGACTTAAAAAATTATTTGACTAAGGTTGAGGAACAAGAGAAAGAGATCAGTGAGCTTGAGGCAGAAAATAAAAAATTGCAAGCGAAATTAGACGAAGTCAATGAACATTTCAAAAACGCTTCAGCGGAATCGATCAAGAAGATACAAGAAATTCAAAAACTTGAATCAAAACTTAAACAGTATGAAGAGGAACAATCAACTGATGATGATAAAAAGCCTGTTAAAAAATGAAAATTTTTGAACACGGCGGCAATATTTACAGTGCTGATGGTCAAGCTGAAAATTTCCTTGATATGAGCGCAAATATTAATCCATTCGGGTTGAGTGAGTCCGTCAAAGCGGCGATTATCAATAATATTGACGGACTCATCCATTATCCTGATCCTTCGGCGTGCGAATTGAAGACGGCGATCGCCTCACGTTACAGAATCAATTTTGAAAATATTATTGTCCTCAACGGTGCGGCGGAATTTTTTTATTTATTCTTTAATGTCATTCGTCCGAAAAAAGTTTTAATCGTTGCTCCGAGTTTTTCAGAGTATGAACGATCAGCACTTGCGGCGAATTGTGAGATCAAATTTTTCTTGACAAGTGAACAAGATAATTTCAATATTAACTTTGATAAATTGACTGCAAGTCTCAAAAGCGAAAAATTTAATTGTATTGTTCTTGCAAGTCCTAACAATCCGACCGGTAATTTGATCGCCGCTGAAAATATTTTAAAACTTCAAAGCCTCGTTGATTATGTAATGCTTGACGAGTCATTTATTGACTTTATCGGTGATGAAAAATCTGATCGTTATCTGGTTAATGATATGAAAAATTTGATCGTTGTGCAGTCATTGACGAAGTTTTTTGCATTGCCGGGCTTGAGATTAGGTTTTGCGATCGCTGAAGAATCACTGATCAAGAAATTTGAACTTGCTAAAGACGTTTGGAATGTGAATTATTTAGCACAAAAAGCCGGTGTTACTGCACTCAACGATAATGAATATATTTGCAAATCACGAAGTTGGATCGCTGAAGAAAAATTTTATATTATTGATCGATTGAAAAAAATCAGTCGAATAAAATTTTTTAAGCCGACGGTGAATTTTGTATTATTGAAATTTGAAAGTGATCAGATCGCTATGAATTTGATCGAAAATTTCAGAGAGAAAAAAATTTTGTTGAGAAGCTGCAAAAATTTCAGAGGACTTGACGGACGATTTATCAGAATGGCGATCCGATCTCGTATTGAGAATGAGAGAGTTTTAAATTTGATTGAAAATTTTGGTGGTGACTAGATGTCAAGAATAATGTTAGTTCGGCACGGCGTGACGGAGTGGAATTCAAAAGGCAGAGTGCAAGGACAATCAGATATAAATCTTGCGCCGGACGGCGTTCATCAAGCAAGACTTTTGACGGCACATTTTCCATTTGATGTAGTCAAAGCGATTTATAGCAGCGATCTCAAAAGAGCAATTACGACGGCTGAAGTTATCGCTAACAGATTCAATCTTGATATTATTTCCGTGCCGGAATTTCGTGAAGTTAATTTTGGTGATTGGGAAGGCAAAGAATTTGAAGAACTTGCACAGACTGATCCAACGGAATTTAAAAAATTTTTCCTTCAACCGGATATGTTATTGATCAAAAATGCAGAAACATTCGCCGAAGTTCAAAATAGAGCAATGACTACATTGAAAAAAATTGCTCACGATCTCGAAAAGAATGATCAAATTGTTATCGTTTCTCACGGCGCAGTTATAAGAACAATTCTTGCAGCGATCTTAGATATGCCGTTGAGAAAAATTTGGACGATTCATCAACACAATACGGCGGTTAATATTATTCGTGTTGACGACGGATCATATTCAATCGAATTGATCAACAGCGTATTTCATCTTAGTTAAAAAATTTCAAAAAAAATAAACGTCTCGGATTAAAAATTTTTTCTGAGGCGTTTTTAATTTTGTCTCTTCGATCAAAAAAATATTTCAACAAAAAAATTTCAATTAAAAATTTTTATCGAATATGTTTTATCAAGCTACGCAGGAATTTAAAATTGTGAATAGAATAAAAAAAATTATAGAACCCGTGAATAGAATAAATAGAGGAGATGAATTTAAAAATGGGCGATCTGCAATTAAAATCGTCAATGCGAACACAATTTTTGATAATGATGATCGGTGCTTCGCTAATTACAATGCTCTGTATGGGCGGAATTTTTTTCAAAAGTATGTTAAGCAACACTGAAGAGCAAGTTACAACTTACAGAGAAACGCTTATTGCTGATGTTGAACGTGAATTAAAAATTGAGACTGAAACGGCGATCAGTATGATCGACACAATTTATAAACGTCAACAAGCCGGTCAACTTACTGAAGAACAAGCAAAAGCTGAAGCGGCTGCACTTATTAGATCAATGCGCTATGATAACGGCGAAGGATATTTTTGGATTGATACTTATGAAGGTGTTAATGTTGTTTTGCTTGGTCGTCAAGAAACAGAAGGCAAATCAAGAATTAATTTAACTGATCCTAAAGGTAAGCAATTTATTAAAGAGATGATCGAAAACGGTCAAAAATCCGGCGGCGGTTATACTGATCTTATGTTTGCAAAACCTAATCAAACTGAACCATTACCGAAGAGAAATTATACTGCATCATTTGCGCCTTATCGCTGGATCATTGGAACCGGTGTTTGGATTGATTATATTGATGAAAAAGTTGCAGATATGCAAGCGAAAGCCGACGAAGAATTTCGTTCAAACTTTATGCTCTCTATTATCGTTATGGTTGTCCTTGAAATTATTTTGATCTTTGCATCTATTGCACTTTCAAGAAGAATGATTCAACCTATTAGAGATTTAACAGGAACAGTTGAAGTTTTAGCGACCGGTGATTTTCGTGATAAAAATCTTAGTCATATTGATACTGATCGTGATGATGAAATCGGTGTAATGAGTCGTGCAGTTTTGAATTTACGGAAAAATGTCCACGATATGGTTAAAAAAGTTGTTGAGTCTGCGGAACAAGTGGCGGCGGCTAGTGAACAACTTACTGCAAGTGCTGATCAATCTTCCGTTGCAATTAATCAAGTTGCTGAATCGATCGTTAAAGTTGCCGGTGCAGCGACGGAACAATTCAGCGAAGTTGAAAATGCAACTCATCAATCAGAACAACTTATGAAAAATATGAATACTTTTACAGATACTTTGTCAGCGTCAAGCAGTAAAATTCAAGAAACAAATAATGCTGCTGAAATGGGTGCTAAGAGTGTATCAGATGCCGTTGATCAAATGAAGATCATTGAAAGCTCCGTTAGTGATGCCTCTACAGTTATTGCACAACTCGGTGAAGAGTCTGACAAGATCGGTAAGATCGTTGATGCTATTGCGGCGATCGCTGATCAAACGAATTTGCTTGCATTGAATGCGGCTATTGAGGCGGCTCGTGCAGGTGAACACGGTCGCGGATTCGCTGTCGTTGCTGACGAAGTTAGAAAACTTGCAGAACAATCACAAACTTCAGCACAAGAAATTTCTAATTTGATCGGATCAATTCAAGAGAAAGCACAAAATGCAGTTCATTCAATGCAAGACAGCGTTAATCAAGTTCAAAGCGGTGTAGGAAGTGTCGACGGTGCCGGAAAGACATTTAAAGAGATCGCTATAATGGTTACTGACGTTGAAAAAGGTTCGGAGCGTATGGAAGCGATCGTTGCTGATCTCGTCGGAAGTACCGGCGTTATAACTAAATCTGTAGAACATATTAATACTAAGAGTCGTGAAGTTGCAAAAGAATCTGAAACGGTTTCGGCAGCATCTCAACAGCAGACAGCTACAATGCACGAAATTGCAGATGCAAGCCGTTCATTAGCAATGCAAGCTCAAGGTATGCAGGAAGTCATAGCAAGATTTAAGATTTAATTAGGGCTGAAGGCTGAAAGCTAAGGGCTAAGTAATTAATCCCTAATCAAAAGGAGCGTAGCAAATGGATTTTGGTGATTTGGACAATCCGATAGGTGAAGATTGCGGCGTATTTGGAATGTATGATCTTAGTGGTGGTGATGTTGCCTCAACGATTTATTACGGACTTTACGCTTTACAACATCGTGGTCAAGAAAGTGCAGGCATTGCCGTTACAGATACTTTCAATGGTAAGGATAAAGTATCTTGTCATAAGGATTTAGGTCGCGTTAATGAAGTCTTTCGCATTCATACTCTTGATCGACTCAAAGGCAATTTAGGAATAGGTCACGTCCGTTATTCGACTGCCGGCGGATCGACGCACGAAAATTCTCAACCGTTAGTGTTGTCTTATATCAAAGGCACGTTGATGCTTGCTCATAATGGTAATTTAGTTAATGCTCCTCAACTTCGCCGGGAATTAGTTAAAGGCGGTGCAATTTTTCAAACGACGATCGACACCGAAACCATTGCATATTATATTGCTCGTGAAAGGATCAATGCTCCGACTGTTCAAGAAGCTACAGTCCGTGCACTGAAAAAAGTTCAAGGTTCTTATTCATTAGTGATCGCTAGTCCACGAAAATTAATAGGTGCTCGTGATCCTTTCGGTTTCAGACCGCTGGTTATCGGTAAACTTGACAACGCTTATATAATTGCGTCAGAGAGTTGTGCACTTGAAACGGTTAATGCTAAATTTATTCGTGACGTTTTGCCCGGTGAAGTCGTGACGATCAATGCTGACGGTTCTATTGAATCAAATCTGGAACTTGCTCTGCCTCGTGAAAAAGAAGCTCGTTGCATTTTTGAATATATTTATTTCTGTCGTCCTGATACAACTTTCGACGGTTTCAGCGTTGCAAAGTCAAGAATAATAGCCGGTCGACTTCTTGCGAAAACTCATCCTGTTGATGCTGATGTTGTTGTAAGTATTCCTGAATCTGGAAATATGGCGGCTCTTGGTTATTCAATGGAATCAAAAATTCCTTATGGGATCGCCTTCACAAAAAATACTTATGTTGGAAGAACTTTTATTAAACCGCAGCAGTCAAGCAGGATCAAAAGCGTTAAGATCAAATTAAATGTCCTCAGTGAAATGGTTGAAGGTAAACGAGTTATAATTATTGATGATTCGATTGTTAGAGGTACGACAAGCGATCAGATTGTAACAATGCTTAGAAATGCCGGTGCAAAAGAAGTTCATATGAGAATTTCGTCGCCGCCGTTTTATCATCCTTGTTATTTTGGAATTGATATTCCGTCTGAAGATCAGTTGATAGCACATAATCGAACTGTTGAGGAAATTTGCAAGAAGATCGGCGCAGATTCTTTAGGATATTTGCCGCTTGAATGTTTAAAGGAACTCAGCGGCGATCAACCGATCTGCACAGCTTGTTTCAGTGGAAATTATCCTATTGCACCACCAACTGAAGACATTCGTGGTGAATATTTGAAATAATTTTGTTAAGGTTAGAGGTGTTAAATTAAAATGAAAAGAATTTATACTGACAAGGCTCCGGCGACTCTCGGACCTTACAGTCAAGCTATTGAAGTCAACAATATGATTTATGTTTCCGGGCAAATTGCGATCGAACCGAATGCCGGTAAAATTCTTACTGTTGATATTGAAGGTCAAGTTGAACAGTGCTGCAAAAATATCGAATCCATTTTGCATTCTTGCTATCTCGGTATGAAATCAGTTGTTAAGACGACTTGTTATCTTACGAGTATGGCGGACTTCAATAAATTTAATTCTGTTTATGAAAAATATTTTGTCTCAAAACCGGCGAGAAGTTGTGTTGCAGTTAAAGATTTGCCGGCAGGTGCACTTTGTGAAATTGAAGTTATCGCTGTTAGAGAAGCAAAATAATTTTTGAGATTTAAAAACTTTTTGAGTTAGTCCGGGAGAATTTTCTCGGACTTTATATTTATATTTAAAACTTTTTGGCGGTGATGAATTTTGAATAATGATAGATATGATCAAATGAAAAAATTTTTTAATGATACGATCAATCAATCGAAACAGTTCGGTCAATTCAATTTAGGAAATTTCTATTTTTCAAGTGAAAAAATTTTTCAACAGTTCGGCTTTCGTGAAGAACAACAGTCCGGTGTTAAAAATATTTTAGTTATGAGATTAGATGCGATAGGTGATTTTGTTTTAACGACTGGTTTTATTCGTGAGTTGCGTTTTAATTATCCTTGTGCACGAATTACACTTGTTGTAAGCAAAATTATTTATCCTATCGCTGAGCTTTGTCCTTATGTTAATAGAGTACTTGAATTTGACAGCAAATTTTCAAATGGTGCTGATATGTTGACGGTTATTGAAAGAATTTATAAATTTGCTTATGAAAATCTCTGGCAGGAGCATTTTGACTTAGCATTTACTATGCAATGGGGCAGTGAAAATCATTTGCCGATTTTTATGGGCTATTTGAGTGGTGCAAGAGAAAGAATCGGCTATGGTTATCAGATCGAATTAATGCACTTTGATAAATTGCCGCCAAAAGAACAAGATGCAAATTATCTTTTCCTGACTAAGCCAATCATAAATCCACGAAGATTAATTCACGAAGTTGAAAAACATTTTTATGTATTGAAAGCGATCGGCTTGTCTGTTCGATCAGAAGATATGGAACTTTGGTATAATCAAGCGGAAATTCAAAGAGCTAAAGAACTTCTCGGATCAATTTCGCCGCATAGCATTAGAATTGTTGTCGGAATAGGTGCCGGTGGTGATAGTCGAAAGTATTCTGTTGAAAAATATATTGAGGCTTTCAAAAAAATTATCAAAGACGTTAATAAAAAAACTTGTTTTATTATCGTAGGTGGCAAGGCTGAAATTGCTGACGCTGAAAAAATTCAAAAGTCATTGCCTGTTGAAAATGTTTTAAATCTCGTTGAAAAAACTACTCTTCGTGAAACAATGGCTATTATTGAACAGTCAGATTTATTTATTGGCAATGATACCGGCGTAATGCATATGGCGGCGGTGTTGAAAGTTCCGATCATTGCTATTTATCGTCAACCTGAAGATCGTGATCATATCGTTCCGGGCGTTTTTAATGAATATTATCGATTTGCACCTTATACAAGATTTAATGTAAAAACGCTCATCATTAGACCCGATCACGCACTCGGCGATTGTGAAAATGCTATAGTTTATGGCGGCTGCAAAGAACCTTTTGCACATTGTATAAATCAAATTAAGCCTGACGATATTGTTGAGGCTTTCCTATCAATGACTTGCACTGTATAAGATAAAGATACAATCACATAAAGAAAGAGACGATCAATTTGACCGTCTCTATTTTATTGAAATTGTTTAAATTGGTTTCTTGCAAAAATTTATGAATGCTTGAGCTGCTTTTGAAACGTAACGATCTTTTTTCCACGCAAGACCTATATCAACGAAAATCGGATCTTCAAGTGGTACTGATTGAATTTCTGTTGAATCATTTGCAATGAAGTCAAGCAAAAATGCAATTCCAACATTATGAGCAACAAGACCTTTGATCGTCGTGATCTGCCCGGACTCAAGCACAATATTAGGTGAAATGTTTAAATGTTTCAAACGTTCTTGAATGATCTGACGAAGATATGATCCTTCTTTCATTAGAATTAAATTTGCCTCTGCAATGTCATCATTAGAAATAGTTTTTTTGCTTGCAAGTTTCGACGACGCAGGAACACAAGCGACAAGTTGAGAACGAGTCATAGGCAAAATATTTAATGTCGGTGAGGCGTTTGAAGTGATCACAATTCCAAAATCTAATTCGTCACGATCCAAAAGATCACGAATTGCGATCGAACCTTCTTCAAAAAGCATAATATCTAAAGCCGGATGAAGTGCTTGAAAGCCGGAAAAAATTTTTGGAAAGAGAAACGCTCCCATCATTGGAGGTATTCCGATTTTGATAATTCCTTTTTGAAGTTGCTTGAAATCGTTTACTTCGATCATTGCATCATTCAAACAACGAAGAGCAACATCAACACGGCTTAAAAAAACTGTACCTTCCGGCGTTAATGAAAGTTGCTTTTGAGATCGATCGAATAATTGAATGCCGAGCTCCGCCTCAAGTTTTTTGATCGCAACAGTGATATTCGGTTGTGAAACTCTAAGGCGTTTTGCTGCACGTGTAATATTTCTAAGTCGACTTGCCATTTGAAAATACTCAAGCTGTCTTAACTCCATATTAGCACATCCTTAAAAATAATTGTTATTTATTTAATCATTGTACAACGAAAAAATTTTTTACGCAATAAGCAGGAAAACTTTTATAAATCGTGAATTTGTTTTGCGATAAATGATCTGAGGTGAGATTATGAAGTATAAGCGAATTGTTTTAAAATTAAGCGGTGAATCTTTGGCAGGTGATGAGGCTTTTGGAATTAAGCCGGAAGTTGTAGAAAATCTTGCTAAACAGATCAAAAGACTTCACGACGAAAAATTAGAAGTTGCGATTGTTGTTGGCGGCGGAAATATTTGGCGTGGACTCAGCGGCAGTGCTAAAGGTATGGACAGAGCATCGGCGGATTATATGGGAATGCTTGCAACGGTGATGAATGCTTTAGCTTTGCAAGATGCGCTTGAAAAATTAGGTGTCTTTACAAGAGTTCAAACGGCGATTGAAATGCGTGAAGTTGCAGAACCTTATATTAGACGACGTGCAGTCAGACATCTTGAAAAAGGTCGTGTAGTAATTTTCGGAGCCGGTACAGGTAATCCATATTTCTCAACTGATACGACAGCGGCATTAAGAGCAGCAGAAATTGAAGCTGATGTAATTCTTATGGCGAAAAAAGGTACTGACGGAATTTACGATAAAGATCCGAACAAAGATAGCACTGCTAAAAAATTTGACAAGCTCGCTTATATTGAAATTCTAAATCTCGGTCTTCACGTTATGGACTCAACGGCAACTTCTCTTTGTATGGATAATGATATTCCGCTTGTAGTTTTTAATATCGACGACTACGAAAATATTTATCGTGCGGCTATGGGTGAAGAGATCGGAACAACTGTTAGTTAATGCAGCATTAGGGCTAAGAGCTGAAGGCTAAGGGCTGAGGAATTAATTCTTAATTCTACATTCTGCATTCTACATTAAATAGAAAGGTGATAATGATGATTGATGATATAATGAAGTCACAAGAAGAAAAAATGAAAAAAACTTTAGAAGGTCTCAAAAAAGATTATGGCACATTAAGAGCCGGTCGTGCTATGCCTTCACTTCTTGATAAAGTTATGGTCGATTATTATGGAACGCCAACGCCGGTTAATCAAATGGCAAGCGTTACCGTTCCTGAACCTAGAATGATTATGATCAAGCCTTATGATAAAGGCACATTGAAAGATATTGAAAAAGCAATTCAAAAATCTGATCTTGGTCTTACGCCTAACAATGACGGTACAGCAATTCGTCTTGCAATTCCACAGCTTACTCAAGAGAGACGTAAGGAATTAGTCAAAGTTGTCAGCAAGAAGGCTGAAGAGGCAAAAGTTGCGATGAGAAATATCCGTCGTGACGGCAATGAAGCGATCAAGAAAGCTGAGAAGAACAAAGAGATCACTGAAGACGATCGCAAAGAAGGTCAAGAAAAAATTCAAAAACTTTTGGATAAATACATTAAATTAGTCGATAGTACGAAAGCCGGTAAAGAAAAAGAAGTTATGGAAGTTTAAATTAATGCAGAATGGAGAATGTAGAATGCAGGATGATAATAACAAAATAAATAATTCTTCATTCTTAATTCTTAATTCTACATTACCAAAACACGTTGGAATAATTATGGACGGTAACGGGCGTTGGGCTAAAGGTTTAGGCTTGCTTAGAAGTGCCGGGCACGCTGCAGGCGTTAAGACGCTGAAAAAAATTATCACGACGGCGGTGAATATTGAACTTGAGGCTTTAACCGTGTATGCTTTTTCAACTGAAAATTGGAATAGACCGCATACAGAGGTTGATTTTCTTATGCATTTATTCAGTGAATATCTTGAGAAGGAAAAGCGTGAACTCAATGAAAAAAATGTTCGGATCAAATTTCTCGGACGAATTAACGAATTGTCGGAGAGTTTGATCAAGCAAATTGATGACGCTGAAGAGATGATGAGAAATAACACCGGCTTGAGATTTAATGTTGCAACAAATTACGGCGGACAAGATGAAATTGTCAGAGCAACTCAAAAGATCGCTAAAAAAGTTCTTGACGGTGAAATTAAAATTGATCAGATCGACAGTAAATTATTTGAAAGTCAACTTGATACAGGTAATGAAGTGCCGATCGATCTTTTGATCAGAACCGGCGGCGATCTCAGAGTAAGTAATTTTATGCTTTGGCAGTCTGCTTACGCTGAATTTTGGTTTACAAATACAACTTTTCCGGAATTTACGCCTGAAGAATTTTTAGAGGCTTTGAAAGATTTTGGAAAACGTGATCGACGTTTCGGAAGTATAAAATAATTTGTCGATCAATCAGAGGTGATGCTATTGATAGTTAGAATAATCAGCGGAATAATAGGAATAATAATAGCGGCGATTGTAATTCAACTCGGCGGAATGCCTTTTGCGATTTTTGCAATGCTTTTGAGTTTAATCGGCTGGCACGAATATGTAATGATGATGAAGAACAAAGGTATTGATCCAACATATATTTCAGGCGTATTGACTTTGTTGTTAATGCTTTGCTGTGCGTGGCTCGGAAATATTGAAGAACTTCTTGCCGTGTTGACGCTTGGAATGTTGTTGATTTTTTTAATGACGGTGATCCTTCACGGAACCGTGAGACCTATAGACGCTTGCGCCTCAATCGCAGGCGTTTTATATATAGGTTTACCATTTTCACATTTGATCCTTTTGAGATTTATCGACGATGAAAAAATTCAAACGCCGATCGATTCTGTAACAACGATAATGAATAATGGTTTACCGATCGAAAGTGCGATTGATACATTGATGAGTTTTAATTTTGACGTTGGCAGTGCTTTGATCTGGATTTTGTTTATTTGTACGTGGTCAAGTGATACTTTTGCATATTTTGTCGGCACGGCGATCGGATCACATAAATTAGCAAGTTCGATCAGTCCGAACAAAACGATTGAAGGATTTTTAGGATCGATCGTCGGAACGACTGCAATGGCAATTTTGATCGGAAATGTGATTTTCAATTTTCCCTTCGTTGAAATGGCGATCTTGGGATTAATTCTTTCGATCGTTGCAACTCTCGGTGATCTCGTTGAATCAGTTATGAAACGTTTCACAGGCGTTAAGGACTCCGGAATATTATTACCTGGTCACGGCGGAATGTTAGATCGTTTCGACAGTATTTTTTATACTGCGCCGGTTTTCTACTACTTCATAATCATTGCAGGTTTAATTTGAAAAAGTAATGGGCTTTTCTAATTTAAATTATAAAGCCTCCTTATGTAATTTTTTCTACACAAGGAGGCTTTTTTATTGTCTCTACTGAGATCAAAATTTATTTTTTGAAGAATTTAATTTTATCGCCGATACGAAGACGCGGAGGCATAACACCTTTAACAATGATTTGACCAGGCATCGTTCCATCAGCATTAATAACAAGCGTGCAATGTCCTTCTTCACGAATGGTTTTATTAGCAACATCACCGACTTTCATAACTTTGAAATCAGTGTTGCCGATCTTGAGTTTATCACCAACTTCAATATCAGCAGAAAGATCATTAACGGTATGCTCCACAACCATATCAGAAAGATTAGGATGAACGCCTTCATTGAGAATTATAACGCTACTATTGTTGTCAAGAAATTCGTGCGCCAGCTTACCAACAGCCGTGATCGTCGTTTCATATTTAACTTCCATATTTGATCCTCCTCAATTAATTACAAAAACTTTCTGATATTTTATCAAAGAAATTTTTAGCTGTCAATTAATAAAGTTTATGTATTCACTTAATGATTGATTTTTATTTTACGAAAAAATTTTTTTAAGATCGATCACTCATCAAAAATCTAAATTAATTTGAAGGAATTTATTTTAGTTCGTCGAAACGAAATTTAAAAATTATTTTATTTTTCTTTGAGTAAAAAAATTTTTTAATATTATTTTTGTGAGGAGGTAAGCAATTAATGTGGCGTGGATTATATACTGCGGCAACAGGAATGGTCACCGAGACTAAACGAACCGATGTTATTGCAAATAATTTAGCAAATGCCGCAACGACAGGTTATAAACAAGATAAAGCAATTCACAAAGAATTTGAAGCGATGCTGATTCGTCGATATTACGATCACGAAGACGGCGGCTTAGTTGGTATGGAACCAAATTCACAGACTGATTATGTTACTGATATGATCGACGTGACGCGATTTAAACAATTTGACGCTGATCCATTCTATCGTCCGAATATTGGTCGTTTAGGTTTAGGTGATTATATTGATGAGATCGCAGTTAATTATGATCAAGGTCCGATCGAAACAACAGGCAACGAATTAGATTTAGCGATCGGCGGCGAAGGATTTTTTACGATTCAAAGTCCTAATGGCATTCGTTACACTCGTAACGGTGCATTTTTCAGAAATGCTGACGGTTATATTCAAGACATTCGTGGTTATAATCTTCTTGACAATCAAGGTCAACCAATTCAAATTCCGCGAGATATGTTTAACAAAGATATTATTATCACTGAAGACGGCGGCGTTTACGTTAAAGGTGACGACACCGATCAATATCAACCTGATCCCGATCAGATCGTAACAACCGGCAATCAAGGTAATAGACAACTTCTTGCACAAATTCAGCTTGTAAGTTTTGAAGATCGTTTAGCACTTCGCAAGCAAGGTGATAATTTATTTGTACCTGTTGCCGATCAAGATGGAAATATTGCACAACCTCAAGCGGCGAATGGTTTAATTGTTCAAGGTGCTTTAGAAAAATCAAACGTTCTAATTGTCCGTGAAATGGTTGAATTAATTCACAATCATAGACTTTATGAGGCGGCGGCTAAAGCTGTTACAACTCAAGATGAAATGCTTGATAAATCTGTTAATGATGTCGGCACTAATGGTTAATTAATTAGGAATTAAGAATGCAGAATGCAGAATTAATTTTTTGATTCTTAACAACTAACTACTAATTTAAATTTAAGTTTTGTTTATTTAATCACGATAGACATTATAGGAAAATATTGACACGGAAGTTTTTTTGTAATTAGGGGGTAAACATTATGATGAGATCACTTTGGTCGGCTGCGTCAGGTATGATTGCACAGCAGACTAATATGGACATTGTTGCACACAACCTCGCCAACGTGAATACTTACGGCAATAAAAAAGTCAGAGCTGAATTTCAAGATTTGCTTTATCAAACGCTTCGTGATCCTGGCGGAAATTCAAGCGCAACGACAACTTATCCACAAGGTAAACAAGTCGGTCTTGGCGTTAGAGTTGCTGCAACTCACAGAGTTTTTACACAAGGTCCGCTTGAAACGACTGATAATCCTACTGATGTTGGTATTCAAGGCGATGGCTTTTTCAAAATCCGTCTTCCGAATGGTGATGCTGCTTATACTCGTGACGGTTCATTTAAACTTGACAGCGATGGTAACCTTGTAACTACTGACGGTTATCATCTCTTTGAAGAAGTTACTATTGATCCTAATGCTTCACGTGATTCAATCGTTATTGCTGAAGATGGCACGGTTTCATATATGCTTAATAATGCTATTCAAAACGGCGGAACGATTAACCTTTACAGATTTATTAATCCTGAAGGTCTTACTTCACTTGGTAAAAATCTTTTCAGAGCTAATGATGCATCCGGTGACGAAGTGCAAGTTGATTTCAATCAGTCCGGTCAATCTAATTCACTTGCACAAGGTACTATTGAAATGAGCGGCGTACAAGTTGTTGAAGAAATGGTTAATATGATCATTGCACAACGTGCTTACGAATCTAACTCGAAAGCAATTACAACTTCTGATTCAATGCTTGAAATTGCTAACGGTCTCAAGAGATAATGATTAAAAAACTGTTTTTGACTTTGCTGTTGATCTTTTCAATAGCGACTTCAACTCAAATTGTAAATGCACAAGTAATAACAGGTGAAGAGATCGAAGCATTAGCGATCAATCGAATTGAAACAATCCTTAATGAACGCGGCGATATGCGTCGACGTGAAATTAATTTTTTGCGTAGAATGTATGATCAACCTGTTCCCGATGGTAATGCTCAAGTTGAAATAACTGTTCCGGGACAAATTAATTATGCCGGAATGACAAGCGTAACTGCAAGATATAAAGTTGACGGACGTGTTGTCAAGGTAATTAATTTTGTTGTTCAAGTTAGAGTCTATGATACAGTTTTAGTTGCTTCACGTGATTTAATGTTCGATAAAAATTTGAGTGAATCAGATTTTAGATTTGATGAAATTACTGTTGATGGTCGCAACGAATATATCAAAGATTTTACACTGATCAAAGAATTAGTTCCAATGCGGACAATTAGAGCCGGATCGCCTGTAACTCTTTCAATGTTCCGAACGGCGCAAGTTATACAGATCAATCAACCTGTCAGACTTCACATTAAATATCACGGTGTTGAGGCTTCAGCTAAAGGTATTGCAATGGCTCGTGGACGAGTCGGTGAGATGATCAGAGTGAGAAATGAAAGCAGCGGTAAAATCATTACAGGTAAAGTCATTGATGGTCAGACTGTCGAAGTTATTTTTTAATTTAATTATTTAAAAAAACTTTTGCGCGGAGGTGATTCCGTGAAAAAATTATTTACAATTATAGCGATACTTAGCTTTGTATTTGTAAATTTTGGACAAAATCAAATTGTTGAGGCTAAGAGTCTTTGGCGTGATAGCAGTTGGTCTATATATGCAGATCGTAAGGCTAGAGATGTTGGCGATATTTTAACAATCGTTATCAATGAGTCAACAACTCAAACAGCGGCGAAAGAACGCAGTAATTCAAAAAGCGGATCAGTTAATTTGAATGCAGGAACAGGAATTTTTCACTTTTTAGCGGCGGCAACGGCTAGCGGTTCAGATTCATTCACAGCCAGCGGAAGTGCTACAGATACAAACAGCTTTACAGGCAATGTAACTGTCAGCGTCGTTGAAGTTATGCCTAACGGAAATTTAGTTGTTGAGGGCACTCAATCAATCTGGCAAAATCGTGATGAGCACAAAATTACAATTCGCGGTGTAATTCGCCGTGACGACGTAACGCCTAATAATACTGTTTCGTCAAATAGAGTTGCTGATGCTACGCTTAAATTTGATGGTAAAGGTCCGCTTAATGCTAAACAGCGTCAAGGCATTCTTACTCAAATATTTAACATACTTTTCTAGCACGGTGGTGATTTCCGTGAAACGATTAACAATTTTTTTTACTATGATCTGTTGTCTTGCATTGTTGACTTCAACGGTTTTTGCAGAATCAGCAATGACAAGGATAAAAGATATTGCAAAAATTCAAGGCGTTAGATCAAACCAACTTATGGGCTATGGTTTAGTTGTTGGTTTACCTGGCACAGGTGATTCAGATGATACAGTGCAGATGATTCAATCAACAGTAGCAATGCTTAAAAATTTTGGAATAACGATCAATGCTGATGATCTTGATACTGATAATGTTGCAGCGGTTATGGTTACAGCAACTTTACCGCCATTCGTCCGTGAAGGTGATACAATCGACGTTACGATAAGTTCAATGGGTGATGCTGATAGTATTCAAGGCGGTACACTTTTGCAAACGCCATTAAGAGCGGCTGATGGTGAAGTTTATGCAGTTGCTCAAGGTCCTGTTTCAACCGGTGGTTTTGTTGCCGGTAATGGTGGTGGTAATAGTCGAGCACAAAGAAATTTTCCAACAGTAGGAACGACTCCGAATGGTGCGATCGTTGAAAGAACTGTTGAGGACGATCTCGGCAAAAATGGACAATTATCATTATCACTTTCAAATATGGATTTTACAACTGCAACCAGAGTAGCAAATTCAATCAATGCGGCTTATTCACAATATGGAAATATTGCTCGTGCGGCTAATCCCGGAAGAATTGATATTAGAATCCCGCCGGGTTATCGCAGTAATGTTGTTGGTTTCATTGCTTCGATTGAATCGTTGCCGATTCGTCCTGATAACGTTGCAAAAGTTGTTTTCAGTGAAAGAACAGGAACGATCGTTATGGGCGGAGATGTTTCAGTTGATGAATGTGCGATCACTCAAGGCGGCTTATCAATAAAAGTTCAGCGTGATACACAAGTCAATCAACCTAATCCGTTTTCATACGGCACAACTATGGTGACTAGAACTGAAGACACTAACGTTGATGAAGAAATGTCAAGTTCGGTTGTAATTCCTGCAACGACTAGTATTAGTGATATTGTTGGAGCGTTGAATGCTGTCGGTGCAACTCCACGTGATTGCATTTCGATTCTTCAAGCGATGAAAGCTGCAGGTGCAATTCACGCAGTACTTGAGATAATTTAATTCGGAATTAGGAATTCGGAATGCAAAATTAAATAAAATAATATAGAATTTAATAAATTATCTCTAAAAGAGGTGAAAATTATGGAGATTAGTGCATTTGATAATAATCTTTTGCCTAAGACGACAGCGACAGGTACAACAAGCGATGCTGCAGATTTAATTTCGCAAGATGCAATATTTCAATCGGCACTTGACGAGGCAAGCGGTAAACTTGAAAGAGCAACTAATTCAAAAGTTAAAACTATGACGCAAGAAGAACTTGATAAACGCGATAAAGAGATCAGAGACGCAAGCACGGAACTTGAAGCGATTCTTTTGAAAATGATGTACACGGAAATGTATAAAACTGTTCCGAAAGATGAACTTTTTGGTGATGATAACGCAATGGAAATTTATCAAGATATGTATCACGAAGAATTAACGAAAGAAGCGGCTAAAGCCGGTGGCATTGGTCTTGCAGATTTCATTTATAAGCAGTTGACGAAATAAAAATTTTTTTAGATAATGTATCCTGCAGTTGATAAGGCTGTAGGATATTTTTTTGTGAATTTTGGAGGCAACAATGAAAAAATTTTTTGTGATAATTTTCTTGATATGCTTTTTTGCAAATTTTGTTGAGGCAAGTGAAATTGTTGAATCAGCAAAAGTTGTCGAACGTGATCGAAATGAATCAACAACGAAAGTAAATCAAAAACCTGTTTGGCAAGAAGAATCAGAAGACGATCAAAAATCTGAAGCTGACAACACTGTAGAAGAAGAAATAAATTTACCACCGATGGACGTTCCGCCGATCGGTATCCATAATCAAGGATCAAATGCTGATGAAAATGATTCTGATCCGCCGGAAGAGTTAGAACCGTCAAATATTCCTGATTATCGACTGCCTGATGTTCCAAGTGAAGAATCAAAAAAACCGACGAATGAACCGCCGCCGGTTGAAGAAGTTGAAGGACTTGAATTTAGAATGGTTAATCGTGATGGCGTAATGGCTTTTGCATTGATCGCTGATCACGAAAAATATTCAATTCGTCCGGTTATTGCACGTGGAAAAATTCCGGGTCGATCGACTGTTAAACAAATCAGCAATGAATATTCTGCAATCGGTGCGATCAATGCAAGTTATTTTGCATTGAACGGTGAAATTTTAGGTAACACGAAAATTGACGGCGTTGTTTGTGGAACGACTTACTATACAAGATCAACTATGGGGATTAATGCTGACGGCTCGACGATTTTCGGACGAACTAATTATTATGGCGTTGTAACGATGAATGGCGAAAGTCTAAATATCGGCGGCGTTGATTGTGAACGTGGTGCAGATTGCGTTGTGATTTATAATTATCATTACGGATCGACAACCGGCACTAATGATTATGGCACTGAATACATTGTGATTGACGGAGTTGTCAGTGAAATTTTCAATCGCAAAGGCAATAATTCAATTCCGAAAAATGGTTATGTTGTCAGTGCTCACGGCAAAGCAGAGGAACTTTTTAAAAATACTCGTGTTGGTGATCGTGTAACCTTTGACGAATCGATCATTGACGCTGACGGAATTAGTAATTTTAATAAAGCAATTCACGTTGTTGGAGCCGGTCCGCAGTTAATCAAAGACGGTAAAATTTACGTTACAGCAAATGAGGAAAGATTTCCGGCTGATATTAGAATCGGTCGTGCTCCTAGATCGGCTGTCGGCGTTACTCAATACGGCGATTATATAATTGCGATCGTCGACGGGCGACAAGCACATAGTAAAGGCTGCACTCTTTACGAATGGGCACAAATTCTGTTGAATGACTTCGGCGCAGTGAATGCGATCAATCTTGACGGCGGCGGATCAACGGAACTTGTTGTTAAAGGTAATATTGTTAATTCACCGAGTGATGGACGTGAAAGACCGATCGGTGATGCGTTAGTCATAATTAAAAAATGATCTTCTTGAAAAAATTTTTTATAAATCGTTAATTGAATAATTGATCGTTGTTTGTAGGAAAATAAAATTTAATGCAGAATATATAAATGTCGTTAAATGCTTTGATGTTAAATGACTTAAAATAAATTAGCAATGAAAGGATATGATACCGATGATTTCTAGTACTGATTTTCGCACCGGCTTGACGATTGAGATCGACGGCGGTGCTTGGCAAGTTGTCGAATTTCAACACGTTAAACCAGGTAAAGGCGCAGCATTCGTTCGCACGAAGATCAAAAATGTTGAGACCGGCGCAGTAGTCGAAAGAACTTTTAACCCTAATGAAAAAATGCCGCCTGCTCGTCTTGATACTCGTAAAATGCAATATCTTTATGAGAATGATGGACTTTATACTTTTATGGATAATGAAACTTATGAACAGACTGAACTCAGCAAGGAACAACTCGGCGACGCACTTAATTATCTTACTGAAAATATGGAAGTCAATCTTCAGACTTTCAAAGATCGAATCATTGGCGTTGCTTTGCCGAACAGCGTTGAATTGAAAGTTGTTGAATGTGAACCGGCGGTTAAAGGTAATACTGCAACCGGCGCATCAAAAAATGCAACTCTTGAAACCGGTTATGTTGTTCGTGTTCCGCTGTTTATCAATGAAGGCGACGTACTTAGAATTGATACACGTACAGGAAATTATATCGAACGCGCCTAATTAAAAAATTTTCAATAAAAAAAGCAGTTGGTTTTTACGCCAGCTGCTTTAATTTTTTATGTTTAACAAAAATTATTTTTGATTTTGTTTAACTAATGCACGAACTTTAAGCGGTAAACCGAACAAATTGATAAAACCGGTTGCATCAGCTTGATTATAAACGTCGTCGTGTTCAAAAGTTACAAATTCTTGACTGTAAAGTGAATAAGGCGATTTTGATCCAGCTGAAATAATATTTCCTTTGTAGAGTTTCAATTTAACAGTGCCGGTTACAGTCTGTTGAGTTGAATCGACAAATGCTTCTAAAGCCTCACGAAGTTGACAGAACCACATTCCGTCATAGACAAGTTCACCATATCTGATAGCAACTTGCTCTTTATAATGGAAAGTTGCACGATCAAGACAGAGATATTCTAATTCACGATGAGCATAATAAAGAATTGATCCGCCGGGATTTTCATAAACGCCGCGAGATTTCATTCCAACAAGACGATTTTCACAAATATCAACGATACCAACGCCATTTCTTGCGCCGATTTCGTTAAGAGTCTCAACAATTTTAACTGCGTCAAGTTTTTCACCGTTGACAGCGATCGGAATGCCTTTTTCAAAATCGATCGTGACTTCTTCCGGCTTATCAGGAGCATCTTCCGGTGCTTTGCTGATCAAAAACATTGAATTTTTCGGAGCATTCCAAGGATCTTCAAGATCTGATCCTTCGTGTGACAAATGCCAGATATTGCGATCCATACTGTAGGTTTTATTATCAGTCGGAATTTCGATTCCGTGAGCTTTTGCATATTCAATTTCTGCTGAACGTGAATCAAGATTCCATTCACGCCACGGAGCAATAATTGTTAAATTCGGTGCAAGTGCCTTGATCGTCAATTCAAAACGAACTTGATCATTACCTTTACCGGTTGCGCCGTGAGCGATTGCATCTGCACCTTCTTTTAAAGCAACTTCAACAAGTTTCTTTGCAATGATCGGACGTGCAAAAGAAGTTCCGAGAAGATATTTACCTTCATAGACTGCGCCGGCTTTGAGTGTCGGAAATACATAGCCTTCAATAAATTCTTTCGTGATATTTTCGATATAAACTTTCGATGCGCCGGACTTCAAAGCCTTATCGTGAACTGCGTCGAGTTCATCGCCTTGACCGAGATCGGCACAGACTGCAATAACTTCGCAGCCGTCATAATTTTCTTTAAGCCACGGAATGATAACTGATGTATCAAGTCCGCCGGAGTATGCAAGTACAACTTTATTAACTTTTGCCACTTTTTAAAACTTCCTTTCAAAATTTAATGAAAACACTTGAATTATAAACAATTTTAAAAATTTGTCAAATAATTTACAAACGAAATTCGTGAACTGTTTTTTTCATATTCTGAGATAAATCAGTTAAGCTACTGCTTTTGTCGGAAATTTCAACAACATTTTCAGCCTGTTCCGCAGTTGCAATCGAAATTGTTTGCATAGTTTTAGAAATTTCATCAGACATTTTAGCAATTTTTTCAGTGCGATTGACAATATCATCAATCGGTTCTTGTAAACTGTTAATTATTTGCATAACTTGAGTTGAATTTTCTTCAGCAACTTGAATCATATTTACAATTTCGTGGAAAGATGAGCCGGTTGACTCAACATTTTGACGACCTTCTTGGACAAGTTGATGTCCTTTATTCATTGTCTCAACCGCTTTATCAGTCGTAATTTGAATTTTATTAATGATTGTTCCGATCTTTTGCACTGATTCTTGAGAACCTTCAGCAAGTTTTCTAACTTCGTCAGCGACTACTGCAAAGCCTCGTCCTTGTTCACCGGCTCTTGCCGCCTCAATCGCTGCGTTAAGTGCTAAAAGATTAGTTTGATCAGCTATTCCGCTGATAACTTCAACGATCGATCCAATTTCTTTGGAATTTTCACCGAGTTCTTGGACAATTTTTGCTGATTCTGCGACTGATTTTGCAATTTCATTCATTTGTTTGACTGTAAGATTTGCTTTTTCATTACCAACGCCAGCGTGTTCCGCTGTCTGTCTGACACTTTCTAATCCGGCTTTCATTGCAAAAATAGATTGATCGACGCTTTTTTTCATTCGTCTTGCACGTTCTTCAGTGTCTTTTATCGCTTCTTCTTGATCTGCAGCATTTTCATTAGCAGAAGTAACTGACAATGCAACATTTTGCAAAAGTTCACCAGTCTGATTAACGCCGCTTTTCATCATTTCAGCACTATTTGATACTTGTTCCGCCGCAATTTGCACTTTTTCTAATGCCTTTCGAGTATTTTTTATCACAGAATTAAATTGATCGGCGATCGTTCCAAATTCGTCAGTTGCATCTGTGTTAATTTCGTGAGAAAGATCACCATTCGCAGCTTTTTCTGTAACGCTTACAATTTGTTTGACTGAATGATTAATATCACGTGCAAGAATGTAAAGAATGCCGACGACAAAAATGAGAATCAAAGCAATAAGTATTCCCAAAATGTGAACAAGTTGAGTAAAATTTTCAAAAGTTTTTTCTGAAGTGTCAACAGCATCAGTCAAGCCTTTTGCACATTCTTCAACGTCATTATTCATAGCGTTATTTATCGCCTCAAATGATTTTTCAACGTCATTATTCAAAATTGCGATCATTTTCTCACGATCATTAGCCAAAATGAATGGTTCAATCTTAGCAAGCTGATTTTTATAATCTTGCCACAATTTTACTTCATTATCAAGAATATTTTGATCGCGTTGACGTTCAGCAGGATCATCATAATCGCCTTTATCTATAACTTGCTGATAATTTTCAAATGCAGAGTCAATATTTTTAATTTGTGTCTCTTGCTCCAATTTTCGATTTGAGTTATTAGCAGTTGTACGAATATGCACTGTTCTTTGAAGATCGTTAATATTTCGTGCAATTTTTGAAACCGTAACATTTGAATCAAGCCAATCTCTGACATTAGAACGCTCACTGCTTAAACCGTTGAAAGAATAAAGAATGAATAAACCGAAAAATGAGATAAACGCAAAGACTAAACCGAAGGCACCGATTAATTTTTTGGTAATTGATAAGCCGGTCATATTTGTGCACCTCACGACGTAAAAATTTTTATTATTTTAACATATATTTTGAATAAAAAAAACAATGATTGAAGATTTTTAACATATGGAATCTGCAGAGCAAGACGGATTTTTTATTTAAATTTGCAGGAATATTCATATAATCATTGAAATATCTTTAGAGGTGATCTTATGGGTGAAATTGAAATAGAAAATTATCAATTTGAATGGGACGATGAAAAAAATATCAAAAATTACAAAAAACATAAAATTTATTTTGAAGATGCTGCATTTGTATTTCTTGATGATGATAGAATTGAAGATTATGACAAAGATCATAGTGATGAAGAAGATAGGATCAGAGTAATTGGGAAAGTCGCTAAAGTTTTGGTTGTAATTTATACTGAACGCGGTGAAAAATTTAGAATAATATCAGCACGATATGCAAATAAAGATGATGAGGAGGAATATTATGGGCAGTTTAATTCTTAGACGTGGAATGAAACCAAGCGAAGAACAAATTAGAAGAATTATTGAAAATGCACCAAAATCAGATGATGAAATTGATTATAGTGACATACCGAAGATGACCAAAGAAGAACTTTCAAGATTTAGGAGAGTAA
Organism: Selenomonadaceae bacterium; assembly: GCA_017476425.1. Lineage (GTDB taxonomy): Bacteria > Bacillota > Negativicutes > Selenomonadales > Selenomonadaceae > Quinella. Next base: position 1,194 of record JAFUZV010000217.1, on the reverse strand, counting down.
ATCCAAGAAAAGAACAATTAAAAAAAGTAGCTAACTGAAATTGTAATTTGAATCTGCCGAGCAAGGCGAATTTTTTCATTTGCACCACTTTTGCCTAATCTCACAGAAAATTCTGCAAGAAAATTTTGAAAATGGCTTGACAACTGTTTTTTCTTTTTTTATAATCAATTATCAAGATTTTTCTGAATTATTTGTTTTTAAATTATTTGGAGGTGTTGTTGTGAAAAAGCGTTTTTTTTACTTTTATTATGGTACAATTATTTTTATTTTTTTCAGTTTTTTCAATGCATGCCGTCTCGGCTTACAATTCACTTCAAATGCTTAATGCTACAGGTAGAACAATTTATTTAGTTTATTTTGTTCCAACACGTGAGTCTGATTGGGGAGATGACAGGCTTAATGGTGTTTGGCATTCAGGTAATTTCCTGACTCTAAAAACTCCGAGATGGAGATATTGGTCTTTAAAAATTGTTTTCAAAGACGGAAGTAGTTCTTATTGGGATCAGGATAATGCGATTGATACAGAGACGTGGGGAAATGTAATTATCAAACCTAACGGACGTGGCGGTTATACTCTTTCAAATCAAAGCTAATAAGAAATGATTATAAGACTCAGATAGGTTTCGCACATTTCTTCTCTTCTCAATATCTATACTATTCTATTTACTGTATTTTTTAATTTTTATATGGTCTTTAGTTTTTGTTTAGCACTTCAAAATAATATTTTATCAAAACTACACGGAACTGAAATCAACAATCACAAACGATCAAATTAGAGCATTAAATTTTTCAAACAATTGACTAATGATAAAGTGATTTTTGCCTACAAAATCACAGAAGATGAAATTTAAATAGCAGATTAAGAGTTGAAAACATTGGCAGGTTTGAAAATAGTGTTAGTACACAATGACACGACAACACATAATCATAATTTCAGATGCAAAAGATGGAATCACCAGTAGCCAGAACTTGACACCATATTGTTAGACATTACCGAAAAATGCGCCGCAAAGCCCCTAGATTTATCTATGGGGATGAAAGGCGCAAAAAAATTCTTGCATTTTAAATAAATCGTCGTATAATAAAGAAAAAAAGTTAATGAGAGGTGATGAGAATTTTTAGACGGCGGGTAAAGGTATCAGGAAGACAGCCCGGACAACCATTATCATTAGGTGAGTTGTGGTCAAGAAGTCG